>JAHJNP010000022.1 GCA_018820745.1 Gammaproteobacteria bacterium | reverse complement strand
CGGGTCGCGTTGTATTCCGGCAGGTAGCGGCCGGCCTGGCGCATCAGCCACATCGGCGTGTATTCAGTGGGTTGGCGCTGCAGCGCACGCAGGAAGGTATCGTTCTTGAGGGCAGACATGGGGCAGGCCGGGACGCAAAACCGGCATTTTAGCAGGCTTGGCGCCTCCGGCCTTGGGGCAGCGGCGGATCAGCTGCGGTGGAAGCGCCACTTCCCGCGTCCGGCCGGGCAGGCTTAGTTGAGCCAGGACGTTTGCCCGTAAGCCTGGCGTGCCTGGCGGTCATGCTTTTCTGTCCGGATCCTGCGATCCGCCACGTCAAGCGCGCGATCGAGGCGCTTGAATTCGCGTGCATCAATCCGGCCATCGGCGCGGAAATGCTGTTCCATGGCGCGAATGTTGCGTTGCTGCTGCATCAATTCGCGGAATTCGAAGCGGGTCAGCTGGCCCGCACGCTTTCCGGCGCGGATGCGCTGCACCTGGCGATCCTGGCGTGCGTTGACCTGCTGGCTATACGCCCTGCTTTGCTGGTAAACCTGCTTGTGGCCCTGGCCGCCCTGGCCCCAGGCAGCCTGGGCGCCGGTTGCCGCCAGGCCCATGATCCCCAGTGCCAGAACGCCGAAGGTTTTATTCAACAGATTGCTTTTCATGGTGTCGCTCCTTTTCAGTGGTGGGATGTCGCTGCTGCTTCGTTTCGTCAGCGGACAACTGCACTGTAGGGGCGCCGTGTAAGCGGCATGTTCGGTGCGGGTAACAGGATGTAACGCTATGTAAGCGTGATGGGGCTCATGTTTTGCCCAGACCTGCCGATCCACTCGGGTGGACAAGCGGTAATCCCTCTTTATTCGCCTGTGCCCTGTGCTTTCAAGTGAAAACAGGGCAAACGTCAGTCCCGTATGTAAGCAAGTTAAAATTTAACGTTTTTCTTAAGCAATCCGCGTCGTAGGAGACCCCCTGATGCAACTGAACAAACTCGCGGCCACGCTTGCCGCGGTGGGACTGGCTGTGCCCAGCCTGGCCATGGCTACCAACGGTATGGTGATGGAGGCTTACGGCCCGATCGCCACAGGCATGGGCGGCGCTGCCATGGCCTATGACAACGGCACCGCCGCGCTGGCGAACAACCCGGCCACGCTGGGCCTGATGGCGAACGGCAGCCGGCTCGACGTGATGCTGGGCTTCGTTGGCCCGGACGTGGAGCCCTCCATGGGCTTGGGCAAGTCCCGGGCTGATGCCTTCTACATGCCCGCCATCGGCTATGTGAAGAAGCAGGGCAAGCTGGCCTACGGTGTGGGAATCTACGGCCAGGGCGGGATGGGCACCGAGTACGCCAGCGGGGACATGGCGCAGGTGGGCGTGGGGCGGGTGATCTTCCCGCTCGCCTACAGCGTCAATGACCGTCTCAACGTGGGCGGCAGCGTCGACGTCGTGTGGGGCGGGATGGATCTGGTGGCCGATCTCAATGCAGACGGAACCAAGGACATCAATTTCAAGGACGACAGCGACTTCACCGGCAAAGCCAAGGGCTACAGCCTGGCGGCCAAGCTCGGCTTCACCTACAAGCTCGACGATGCGCTGACCGTCGGCGGCGTCTACCAGACGGCCGGCAACCTGCCCGACCTCAAGGGCGGCGGCTACAGGGTGGAAGGCTTCGACATGCCGGCCATGCTCGGCCTCGGCCTGGCCTGGCAGGCGAACGAGCGCCTGATGGTCGCGGCCGACATCAAGGACGTGATGTGGGGCAGCAGCATGAATACGGTGACCATTTACCAGAATGGCATGGTCGTCGCGCCGTTCACGCAGGACTGGGACGACCAGATCGTGCTGTCGCTGGGCCTGGCCTACCAGTTCAGCGATGCCTTCACCGGTCGCATCGGCTACAACCACGGCAAGAATCCGATCCCGGATCAGAACGTCAACTACCTGTGGCCGGCGATCATGGAAGACCACTACACGGTGGGCTTCGGCTACGCGTTCAGCATGCAGTCCGAGCTCAATTTCGGCCTGAGCTATGCGCCGGAAGTGTCGGTGACGGGAACCGGCCCCACACCGCCTGGCGGTAACGGCGGCATGACCATCGAGCACAGTCAGGTGAACTGGCAACTGATGTACAGCTACACGTTCTGACCGGCGGGTGGCATCAACCTGAAAGGCCGGGTGCGTGATGGCGCCCGGCCTTTTTTATTGGCGCGGCCGCTCACTGCGTTTGTGGATCTTCTCCGAGGGGTTCGGTCGTTTCGCCCGGCTGCGCGGGCGCTTCGTCCGCGGCCGGCGCGCCCGCCTCGGGCATGGGCCGGCTGGCGGCATCGTCATATAGCGGCCGATCCTTCATTTGCTGCTCGACCTGTTCACTCGCCTGCTCTGCCGAGTCCTGGTTGTCGCAGCCGTTCAGGACCAGCAGGCTGGTCAGCACGGCCAGCACGGCATAGGAAGCCTGCCAGGGGTGGGCACGCTTCGACTTGGCCGGCCCTGTCCATTCATGCAAATGCATGGGTTCGTCGTTGAGGTGTGGCATGGTCTTGTGCATAGGTAACTCTCCTTTGGGCCTTTGCGAATCAAGGTTTGATCTGCAGGTCGTTGCGGACCGCTTTAACGCCCTCGACGCCGAGCGCGATTTTTTCGGCCCGGGCAATCTGGTCTGGCGTGTCGACCCAGCCCGATAGCTGGACCGTGCCCTGGCTTGTTTCAACGTTCACGCCAAGGCCTTTCATGATGTCGTTTTTCAGCAGAACCGCTTTCACTTTCGTCGTGATCCAGGCATCTTCGATGTATTTGCCAGGCAAAACGCGCTCGTTACGGACACTTGCATTGGCAAGCTCGTCCGTGTCCAACAGCAAGTCACGGTTGATGTCAGCATCGTGGAAAGCCTTGACGGGGCCGCCCTGAGCCTGAAACTCTTCCAGGCTGATCTTGCCGTCGACGTTGCTGTCGTAGGTCTTGAACCACGGCATTGTGGGAACGGCCAGGGCGGACGCCGAGCCGGCAATCAGCACACCGGCAAGTGCCAGCTTCAGCATGTTGGGGTTGCGGTGTTTCATGTTGACCTCCTGTTCATGGCTCAACAAAATGAATGCCCAGGCAGTCAGTAGCGTTGGGTGCTGGGCTTGCCTCGCCTGGCGAACTCATCCTGGCTCAAGCGCTTGTCCTGGTCGGTGTCGATTTCGGTGAAGACCTGCTCATCGCCGCCCTGAGCCTTGAATTCCTCCAGGCTGATCTGGCCGTCGTTATTGCTGTCGAAGCTTTTGAAGCTGGATGCGCCCGCGGGTGAGGCGGCCTCGGCCATGGACTGGGCCAAGGCAGACGCCGAGGCGGCGCCCAGCAGCCCGGCAAGCGTGAGGGTCAGTAAGTGGGAGTGAAAGGATTTCATGTTTAGCTCCTTGATGATTGAGTTCGTACGAATGCAGGTGCACTCAAGCCGTGTATAGCGACGACCGTGCCAGCGCTGTTTTATTTAATAAAAACAGATAGATGGATGGTTCGTGCGGTGCTGGATGCCGAATTTCACCCGGCTGTGCGGCCGGTATGTCGCCTGTCGGCGACGGATCCGGATGGGGTTTGTCAAGCGATTGTTCTTACTGGATTATTTTGTCGGCCATCGGCGACAAGCCGGGAAAGCAGGCAATGAAAAAGGGGAGGCTTGCCTCCCCTTCCTGCGCAACGAGCGGTTAAACGGCTGGCGGGCGGCGGCCCGTAACCAGCAGCACCAGAAATACCGCCAGACCGACGACGAACAGCACCTTGGCGATCCAGGCGGCGGTGCCGGCCAGCCCGGCAAAGCCGAAAATTCCGGCGATGATTGCGACGATCAGAAACGTAACGGCCCATCCAAACATGGTGTTCTCCTCTCGGGGTTGGTCAACGCGCCACAAGGCGGTCTTCCCTCTGAAGCAGCGGCCGTGCCAGTCAAGAAAACTGTTTTGTATCATGCGGATGGACTGTCGGCGCGGGGATTGATCGCCAGCCCGGCGAGGAAGGCGTCGCCGCCGCCCGACACTCAGCCTTCGTCGTGGTCCTTGAACAGCGCGGGGGTGAGGCCGTGGCGTTGCAGCAGCCGGTACACTTCGGTACGGTTGCGTCCGGCCAGCCGCGCCACTTCGCTGACTTGGCCGCGGGTGAGCTTGAGGAGGGAGATCAGGTAATCGCGCTCGAAGGTCGAGCGTGCCTCGGCCAGCGGCTGGATCTCGGCCGGCTTGTCGCGCAGCGCGCGCGCCACCAGGCTCGCGGGAATGGTGGACGTGGTGCACAGCGCGCAGCATTGCTCCAGCACGTTGTGCAGCTGGCGGATGTTGCCCGGCCAGTCGGCCGCCGTCAGCATGTCGAGCGCGTCTGGCGAAAAGCCATGGATGCGGCGGCGGTATTTTTCCGTCAGCACGGTAAGGAAATGCCGCGCCAGCAGCGGGATGTCCTCGCGCCGCTCGCGCAATGGCGGCAGCGTCAGGGTGACGACGTTGAGGCGGTAATACAGGTCTTCGCGGAATTCGCCGCTGGCGATCGCCTCCTCCAGATTGCGGTGGGTGGCCGACAAAATGCGTACGTCGACGGGCCGTGTTTCGGTCGCGCCGACCGGCCGAACCTCGCCTTCCTGCAGCACGCGCAGCAGCTTGACCTGCAGCTGCGCGGGCATGTCGCCGATCTCGTCAAGCAGCACGGTGCCGCCCTCGGCGCTCAGGAACAGGCCGAGGTGGTCGCGCGCCGCGCCGGTGAACGCGCCCTTCACATGGCCGAACAGTTCCGATTCGAGCAGTTCGGCTGGAATCGCGCCGCAGTTGATCGCAACGAAAGGCTTGGCGTGGCGCGGGCTGGCGCGGTGGATCGCACGCGCCAGCAACTCCTTGCCGGTGCCCGATTCGCCCTGAATCAGGACCGACGCGTCGCTTTGCGCGGCCAGCCGGGCTTCGGCCAGGAGTGCGCCCATCGCCGGGCTGGCCGTGATGATTTCGCTGCGCCAGCTGTCGTCGTCGGCATCGGGATTGCCGCTCGCCAGCCGGGTGGCGCGTTTCAGCAGATCGATCAGGGTGGGCGCGTCGTAGGGCTTGGTCAGGTAGCCGAACAGCCCCTGCTGGGTGGCGGCCACCGCGTCCGGAATGGTGCCGTGCGCCGTCAGCACGATCACCGGCAGCGCCGGGTCGCGCGCATGGATGGCGCGAAACAGCGCCATGCCGTCCATGCCGGCCATCTGCATGTCGGTCAGCACGGCTTCGGGGCGCGTCAGCGCCAGTTGCGCCAGCGCGGCTTCGCCGCTGTCGACCGCTTCGACCCTGAAGCCATTGGCCTCCAGTCGCAGCGTGATCAACTCGCGCAGCGACGCGTCGTCGTCGACCACTAGAATGCAGGGTTTTTTCATGGTGTCTTGTCGGGGATGTTGCGCTGTTGCAGCGATTTTTCCAGCGCCTTGATCTGGTCGAGCTTGTCCTGCAATTCCTGCGCGCGCGCGGTCTGCTGCTTGAGCTCGATACGCGCCTTGAGCGACTTTTTCATCAGCTCGGCCAACGGTTGTGCGCGGGGATTGAGGTCGGTGATCGTACCCAGCGTTGTCAGGCTGCGTTCGAGCGCCTCCACGCTGTCCTCGCGCTCCAGCAGGGCGGCCAACTGAAAACGCCGGGCGGCGTCGAGGCGGCGCTCGCCCTCCAGCCCAGCCAGTTCACGGCGTCGCTGTTCGGGCGACAGCGAAGCCACCCGCGTCAACTCGCTCAGCAGCGCTGTCGCGTCCAGTCTGGTTGACTGGGCGGGGGTTGTCGCAAGGGTAGCCGCTGTCGGGCGCTCGGGCACGGCGGCACAGGCGCCCAGCATCAGCAACAGCCCGGCAAGAAAGGTGGATTTGAACGTCATTGCGGCATCGGACAGCTTAAACGGGCCAGGTTAAACGAAAACAGGTCGACCACGGCGGGCAATCGACCACCTCGACGCCGCCGCCCGCAGCCAGCATCGATTCGCGCACGATCGACAAGCCCAGTCCGCTGCCCTTGACCGTGCTGGCGGGCTGGCGCGCGCCCTGGAAAAATGGCTCGAAGACGCGGCTGCGCTCGGCTTCGGGTATGCCTTCGCCCTGGTCGCACACCCACAGCGCGATTGCGGCGTCGAGCGGCTCGCTCTTCACCAGGATGCGCCCCCCCTCGGGGCTGAATTTGATCGCATTGGACAGCAGGTTGTCCAGCACGGTTTCCAGCTGGCTGCGATCGCAGTGCACGGTGGGGGCATTCAGCTGCGTCTCGACCTGAAAGCCGCGCGCGTCGAGTGCCAGCCGTTGCCGCGCCAGCGCGCCGGCGAGTACGTCTGCCAGCGCGTGCTCGCTGGTGGGCCGCAGGGTGGCGTCGCGCATCATACCGCTGTAGCGGATCAGGTCTTCGATGCGTTTTTGCAGGTCGCGGCTGGCGCTGTCCATGATGGCGACGATGCTGCGCTGGCGCGCGTTGAGGCTGCCCGCCAGCTCGTCGTCCAGCAGCGCGACGCCTTCGCGCAGGGACGCCAGCGGCGTTTTCAGTTCGTGCGACACGTGGCGCAAAAAGCGCAGCTTCTGGTCCTCCAGCGCCTGCAGACGCTGGCGCAGCCAGTCGATTTCACGCCCCAGCTCGACGATGTCCTGCGGTCCGCTGATCGCCGGCAGCGGACGCAGGTCGGCCTGGCCGAGCTGCTGGATCGAGGCCTTGAGCTGTTTGATCGGGCGGTTGATCATCCAGGAAAACACCGCAGCCAACAGCAGCGTCAGCGGAATCAGAGCCAGCGCCAGCACGATCAGCCGCTGGCGGGTGGCTTGCACGGTCGCCTCCAGCGCCTGCAATTCGCTTTGCACCGCGGCGTCGGCCTCGGCGAGCAGGGTGCGCGTATCGACATGCAGCGCGTCGAACGCAGGCTCGAGCGCATTGAAGCGCGCGCTGTCGAGAAATGCGCCGGGTTGCAGCTGGCGGTACAGCGCGCGGCTGCGTGTCCCGAGCGCGGCCAGCGTGGTGCGTGCCGGCGCGTCGACGAGTTCGCCGTCAAGTTGCGCCAGCAGGGTTTGCAGTTCGTCGTAGCGGGTTCGCAGGGCGGGCGCGAATTCGGCGTCCTGCAGCAGATGGTACTGCCCGGCAGTGCGCTGCAACTGGCTCACCGATTCGGCGATCTGCCGCACGTCGCGCGTGATGGCGAGGCTATTGCGGGTGAACTGGCGCTGGGTGTCGGCGACGCCCTGCAGCACGTGCACCGCGTTGATCAGGCCGCTCGCCAGCGGCACGATCAGCACGCCCATGGCGACGATGACCAGAATGGTGAAGGAACGGGGGTAATAAGGTCCGGAAAGCATGGGGGCGGGTGGCAATGTCTCAGCGTACCCCGAGGTGGGCGGGCGCGATGGCTAAGCCGCCTCGCGCCCGCCGCGGGATCACAGCAGGTCGAGGTAGCCCAGGATGCCCTTGGCTGCCTCGCGGCCTTCCCATACCGCGGTCACCACCAGGTCGGAGCCGCGCACCATGTCGCCGCCGGCGAAGACCTTCGGGTTGGCGGTCTGGAACGCGTGCTGCTGGCCCTTGGCGATCACGCGGCCGCCCGGGTCGGTGGCGATGCTGTGGTCGGCGAACCACGGCTGCGGATTGGGGCGGAAGCCGAAGGCGACGATGACGCGGTCGGCCGGGATGATTTCCTCCGAGCCCGGCACCACGACAGGCGTGCG
>JAHJNP010000291.1 GCA_018820745.1 Gammaproteobacteria bacterium | reverse complement strand
CGACCAGCTTGCGGCACAGCATGGTCTTGCCGCTGCCGACCTCGCCCACCACCTTGATGATGCCTTCGCCCTGGCCGATAGCGTAGAGCAGCGCGGCGAGCATTTCCCCGCGCTGGCCGCCGGCATACCAGTACTCGGTATTCGGCGTGATGCGGAAGGGCGCTTCGTTCAGACCGAAATAGTCGAAATACACAGGGGGCGGTTTATCCTGAAAAATGCAGTTTGAACCACAGAGACACGGAGACACAGAGAAGATCGAAAAACATTACGTCACACGCTTTCCCCGATTCATCCAATGGGCGGAAGTGGTTTTGGCAATAACGTCTTGTTTTTCTCCCTGCCTCTGTGTCTCTGTGGTGAGGAATTTAGGTTTATTCGGTTCCGTATGTCTGCATACGGCTATACAGCGTGGTGCGGTTGATGCCCAGGAGCTTGGCCGCCTGCGACAGATTGCCGTGGGTCATGTTGAGCGCGGCCTCGACATAGGCTTTTTCCCACTGGCGCAGGGTGACATCGAGGTTGAAGTTGGCCAGCGTCTGCAGCTGCTTGCGCGCCAGTTCGATCAGCGCCCTGCCGTCGTTGGCCAGCGGAATTTCCTGCGGGTAAGCCTGGTCGGTGTCGAGCTCGTCTTCCAGCTGCTGGGCGTTGACCGCCATCCCCGGGTATTTGGTGGTCAGGCGGATGGCGATGTTGCGCAGCTCGCGCACGTTGCCGGGGAAGTGGTAGTCCTCCCACATCTGCTGGGCGCGGGCGTCGAGCTGAAACGGCTGGCTTTTGGCTTCGCGGGCGTAGAAATCGCGGAAATGGTTGAGCAGGGTGAGCTTGTCCTCGCCCATTTCGCGCAGCGGGGGCACCGCAATGGAGAACACCGACAGCCGGTGGTAGAGGTCGGTGCGGAAGCGGCCGGCCTTGATTTCTGCACGCAGGTCGCGGTTGGTGGCGGTCACCACGCGGGCGTTTGAAAAACGCGGCTGGGTCTCGCCGACGCGCTGGTATTCGCCGTTTTCCAGCACGCGCAGCAGCTTGGCCTGCAATTCCAGCGGCAGCTCGCCAATTTCGTCGAGAAACAGGGTGCCGTTTTCGGCTTCCTCGAAATAGCCGGCGCGCGAACTGGTGGCGCCGGTGAAGGCACCCTTGGCATAGCCGAACAAAGTGGGCTCGACCAGGGTCGGCGAAATCGCCGCGCAGTTGAGCGCCAGATAGGGCTTGGCCGCGCGCGGCGACAACTGATGCAGGCTGGAAGCGACGCGCTCCTTGCCGCTGCCGGATTCACCCTCGATCAGCACCGGAAAGGGCGCGGCGGCGTATTGCTTGATCTGCTGGCGCAGCTTGTCCATCGCCGGGCTCTCGCCAACGATGCCGGAATCCTTGGTCGGGGCGGGGGCCTTGTCGGCGCTGCGCTCGGCGTCCTGCACCAGCAGGGCATTGAACAGCAGGGATTTCAGGCGTTCGGGTTCGCACGGCTTGGCGACGAAATCGATCGCGCCGAGTGCGCG
Source organism: Gammaproteobacteria bacterium (assembly GCA_018820745.1). Classification (GTDB taxonomy): domain Bacteria; phylum Pseudomonadota; class Gammaproteobacteria; order Burkholderiales; family Thiobacillaceae; genus Thiobacillus. The sequence goes on along the minus strand of JAHJNP010000291.1, from coordinate 2,347 downwards.
CGCGTGCCGCGCATTGGCTTCGTCGCTCTGTCCGGACAGCACCAGGATCTTGATGCTGGGCGAGATGCTCAGCAGGTCGGCGATCAGGGCAAAGCCTTCGTCGGGCTTGTGCGGCTGCGGCGGCAGGCCCAGGTCGACCAGTGCCAGTTGCGGCGGTTCGTCCAGCTGCATCAGCAGGCTTTTTACCTGGGCGCGCGATTCGGCGGCCGAGATGTCGAAGTCCTTGCTCAACACGTAGGTGAGCGTATCGGAAATCAGCGGATCGTCGTCGACGATCAGCAAGCTCGGCTTGTTGGTTTGGGCCACATGTCCTCCAGATCCAGGGGTGCCGCAACCGCGTCTGCTCCATTCTCGGAGAGGTTTTTGTTATGCGCGTGTCGGGTTTTCGACGATTGTGCCAGAGACCCGGCGAAAGTAAAACCGTGGCGGGCAGGCTGGGGGGTGGTTTTGCCCCGCAAACAGGGGACGCGTTGACGGCGCGGGGTGGGGGCGGGCCGAAGCCCTCAGCTGTTTACCGGCTCGGCGGCAACGTGTATCCAGCCTTCGCTGTGTTCAATCGGACTGCCCAAGGCGATAAATTTGCGTTCCGGCGTACCGTGGACCTGAAACACCTTGCCGGGCATGAAATGGACCGGGTCGATCACGAGGCTGTCGGCACCGCCGCTACCGGTCAGCCACAGGCTGGGGTGCGGCAGGTTGGCACCGCTGTTGTCAAAGCCGTCGACGGTGTAGCCCGACGAATTGGTGTCGTACAGCATGGTCAGGGCGGGCGTTTCGGCCAGCGTTTCGATCCCGACCGAGCTGGTGTCGTCGTTGAGGCGCGAGAGGCGCCGCACGATGCCGATTTGCCATTGGCGGGCATCGTGCGATTTGATGCCGATCAGCGCACCCACCCGCAACCAGTCCTTGTCGCGTGATTCGACCAGGGCGCCGTAACCGCATTCGCTTTCGTCGTGCATGACCCAGCGTTCGACGTCAGGCGAGGCCGCGATGGCCGGAACGTGCAGGTGGGAGACGCGTTCGCGGGTGCGGTCGGTGATAAAGCCGTATACCTGCACATCGTCGGCCTCGTTGTAATTGAGCCCGACGCCATAGGGCGACACACTGGCGGTTGTGTTGGCGGCCGTGTTGGCGGCCTTGATCTGGCTGACGATGGCGCTGAGTCCGTGGGTGATATCGACCAGGCGTTTGGTCGACTCGCGTGGGGCGCGCCGCTGTTCGCGGTTAGCCAGTGAAGACCATTGGTGGAGCAGGTATTCGAGCAGTTCGAGGCTTTCGGTCGTGCGTGCGTTTTCTGTCAGGCCCAGCTGTGCCGGAGGGACGCCTTGCTGCAGGGCGGTTTGAATGTCCTGCAGCTTTTGCTGCAGGGCGGCCGTTGCCCAGAAACGCAGCGGCTTGTCGCTATCGGGCTTGCGCACACGGCGCGGTCCGTAATCGGCCGACAGGTCGACGGCAAAATTGTGGGTGTCGGGGTCGAAGTCGCTATCCAGTTGCAGCATCCCGTGCCAGCTGCACAGCCAGCGGTCGAGCAGGTCGAGCTGCCTGGGGTAGAGCGTGCCGGAATTGGCCAGGTTCAGCATCAGGATATGCTGGTATGCGGTCCCGCAGCTGCACTCGGAGGCATCTTCGAGGTAAGCCCGCTGGGATTGGCGATGAAAGCCCTCGGTTTCGGCGATACGATAAAGATTGTGCAGCCGCAACCAGAGTTTCTCGCCTGCCGGCAGATAGCGTATCGCGCGCCATTTAAGCAACTGACCAAAGGTGCGGATGGCGCGCAGGGTGATCAGCGGAATCTGCACGTCGAGCGCTTTCTTGCCCGCTTCGTGGGAAATTTGCAGCACAAAGCTGTGATAGCCGCGCGCAACTTCCCAATACAGGCTGTACACGGCATGCCAGAGCTGGCTTTCCTGTGAACGCGACATGCGTGGATTGCGAAGATACTGGCGCACCAGCGTGTCCTGCAGGTCGCGCGATTTTTCATCCAGCAACATGAAGATGGCCAGACGATCTTTCGTGTATTGCGTCGAATTCTCGTTGAAGCGCTTGAGCGCGTTGAGTATGACTTGTTGAGCCTTGAAGGCGTCGCCGATGGGCAGGCCGTCAATCCAGCGCGCCGCTGATTTGATATTGGCCAGCGGATCATCGGTCCGTTTGCCAAAAGGCGAGAGGCGGGCGAATCCCGATGCAAATTTGTCGGCCAGTGAATTCATGATGTAAGGCTTTTGGGGGAGGCGTCAGACACGTTACGGCTATCAGAGCAAATTCTGTACCCGCCCATCAGGCCAGCTTGCCCTGCACCCAGGCCTGCACCGAGGCGAGCGCCGCCGGCAGTTGTCCCGGCTCGCTG
>JAHJNP010000290.1 GCA_018820745.1 Gammaproteobacteria bacterium | reverse complement strand
TGCCGAAGAACTGGCCACTGCGGCGGATAAGCAGACGCTCGCGCAGGAAATCCTGGCGCAAGTCAACCTGCCGTTTTACGCCAAGGGCAAGCCCCAGCAGGTTAATGATGTCCTGTTCACCTCGTTCGTGATTCAGTAAACCAACCATGGCCGACAATTTTCTTTCGCAGGATGAAGTCGACGCGCTGCTGAAGGGCGTGACCGGCGAAGCCGATGAGGCGCCGGCCGAAGAAGATCGTTCGGAGGTGCGTTCGTACAACCTGGCCACGCAGGAACGCATCGTGCGCGGCCGGATGCCGACGCTCGAAATCATCAACGAGCGTTTTGCGCGGCTGCTCCGCATCGGCCTCTACAACTTCCTGCGGCGCGGAGTGGAAATTTCGGTCGGCCCGGTGCGGGTCTCGAAATACAGCGAGTTCATCCGCAACCTGGTGGTGCCCACCAATCTGAACCTGGTGCAGTTCAAGCCACTGCGCGGCTCGGCGTTGATGATCTTCAACCCCGACCTGGTTTTCCTCATGGTCGACAACCTGTTCGGCGGCGACGGCCGCTTCCACACCCGCGTCGAAGGCCGTGACTTCACGCAGACCGAACACCGCATCATCCAGCGCATTCTCGGTATCGTTTTCGAGGCCTATTCGAAATCCTGGGAGCCGGTTTATCCGATCGAATTCGAGTTCATCCGCTCGGAAATGAATACCCAGTTCGCCAACATCGCCACCCCCAACGAAGTGGTGGTCGCGGTCACCTTCGCCATCGAGCTCGGCCAGATCAGCGGCGAAATGCATTTCTGCATGCCGTATTCGATGATCGAACCCATCAAGGATCTGCTCACCAGCAGCCTGCAGGCCGAAAACCTGGAAGTGGACAAGCGCTGGATCCGCCTGATGCGGCAGCAGATCCAGCTGGCGGAAGTCGAGCTCGTCGCCGATCTGGGCACGGCCGAGATCAGCCTGCGCGACATCGTCGACATGAAAGTGGGCGACATCATTCCGCTCGACATTCCGCGAACCATCGAGGCCAAGGTCGACGGCGTGCCGGTGATGGAATGCGAATACGGCAAATTCAACGGCCAATACACGCTGCGCGTCGAGAAATTGCTGTCGAGCAACTCGGCCGAGCCGCAAACAGGAGAAAAGCATGTCTGAAGACTCTACCCAAGCCATCGCCGAAGACGATTGGGCGGCTGCCATGGCCGAACAGGCCCCATCGGTGGCCACGCCGGCGGCGCCGGAAATATTCAAGGAGCTGTCCGGCGCCACCACCTCCGGCGGGCTGGCCAAGGATATCGATTTCATCCTCGACATTCCGGTGCTGCTGACGGTGGAACTGGGCCGCACCAAGATCACCATCAAGAACCTGCTGCAGCTGGCGCAGGGATCGGTGGTCGAGCTCGACGGACTGGCGGGCGAGCCGATGGACGTACTGGTCAACGGCTGCCTGATCGCGCAAGGCGAAGTAGTGGTGGTGAACGACAAATTCGGCGTGCGCCTGACCGACATCATCACCCCCGCCGAGCGGATCCGGAAACTCAACAAATGAAGCTGGTCGCTGCATGGATGCTGCTGGGCCTGCCGGCACTGGCGCTGGCAGCCGGCACCCCGGCCGAAGCCCCGGCGGAACCCGCCATCTCCGCCGCAGGCAGCCTGATGCAGGTATTCATCGGCCTGGTGGCCGTGCTGCTGCTGATTGCCGGCACCGCCTGGGTGGCCAAGCGGCTGGGCGTCACCCAGGGCGGCGCGTCCAGCCTGCTGCGCGTGGTCAGCAGCGCGTCAGTCGGCACCCGCGAGCGGGTCGTGGTGGTTGAAGTGGGCGAATCCTGGCTGGTGGTGGGCGTAGCCCCCGGCAGCGTTAATGCCTTGATGACCCTGCCCAAGGGTGACATCTCGTCAGCGGCCACACCCGCCCTTAACGGCAGCTTTGCTGCGCGCCTGCATCAGATGATTGAGAAGCGCCGTGCCAAATAAGGGGTATCCGAGCGTAGCGATTAAAGCCTTTTTCATGCTGATCGCGCTGCTGCTGCCCACCCTGGCGCTGGCCCAAGGGGCAGGTCTGCCCGCATTCACCAGCACGCCGGCGCCCGGCGGCGGCCAGTCCTACACCCTGAGCCTGCAAACCCTGCTGCTGCTCACCTCGCTGTCGTTTTTGCCGGCCGCGCTGCTGATGATGACCAGCTTCACCCGTATCATCATCGTGCTGTCGCTGCTGCGCCATGCGTTGGGTACCCAGTCG
>JAHJNP010000289.1 GCA_018820745.1 Gammaproteobacteria bacterium | reverse complement strand
GATCGAATTCGTGCACCAGAGCAAGAAGTGCCTGATCAACCAGCGCGAGGTCGGCCCGCACACGCTGTCGTTTTCCAACGCCCTGCGTTCGGCGCTGCGGGAAGATCCGGACGTCATCCTGGTGGGCGAATTGCGCGACCTGGAAACCATCCGCCTCGCGCTGACCGCCGCCGAAACCGGCCACCTGGTGTTCGGCACGCTGCACACTTCGTCCGCCGCCAAGACCATCGACCGCGTGGTCGACGTCTTTCCGGCAGCGGAAAAGGAAATGGTGCGCTCGATGCTGTCCGAATCGCTGCGCGCGGTAATTTCGCAGACGCTGCTGAAGACCAAGGACGGCACCGGCCGCGTCGCCGCGCATGAAATCATGATCGGCACCCCGGCGATTCGCAACCTGATCCGCGAAGGCAAGGTGGCGCAGATGTATTCGTCGATCCAGACGGGCGGCAACATCGGGATGCAGACGCTCGACCAGTGCCTGCAGGATCTGGTGAAACGCAACATGGTGGCCTCGGGCGTGGCGCGCGCCATGGCACAGAACAAAGACGCATTTTTGGGTTGAGGATTGAACGATGAACGCTGAAAAAACCGTCCACGATTTGCTGCGTCTGATGCTGACGAAAAATGCTTCCGACCTTTTCCTGACCGCCGGGTTTCCGCCTGCCATCAAGGTGGACGGCAAGATCACACCGGTGTCGAACCAGACGCTGACGCCCGCGCACACCAGCGAACTTGCCCGCTCGATCATGAACGACCGGCAGTGGAAGGACTTCGAGGCGACCAACGAATCCAACTTCGCCATCAGCCCGCCCGAAATCGGCCGCTTCCGTGTCAACGTGTTCGTGCAGCAGGGACGCGTCGGCGTGGTGATGCGGACCATCGTCACCAAGATTCCGAAAATGGAAGAACTCAACCTGCCGCCGATTCTGCGCGACGTCGCGATGATCAAGCGCGGGCTGGTGATCTTCGTCGGCGGCACCGGCACCGGCAAATCGACCTCGCTGGCGGCGATGGTGGGATTCCGCAATGAAAACGCCTGCGACCACATCATCACGGTCGAAGACCCGATCGAATACGTGCATGAGCACCGGAAATCCATCATCACCCAGCGTGAGGTCGGCATCGACACCGACAACTGGTTCTCCGCACTGAAGAACACCCTGCGGCAGGCGCCCGACGTCATCCTGATCGGCGAAATCCGCGACCGTGAAACCATGGAATACGCGATCGCCTTTGCCGAAACCGGGCACCTCTGCCTGTCGACCCTGCACGCCAACAGCGCCAACCAGGCGCTCGACCGCATCATCAACTTCTTCCCCGAAGAAAAGCGCGACCAGTTGCTGATGGATTTGTCGCTGAACCTGAAGTCATTCATCTCGCAGCGCCTGCTGCCGCGCAAGGGCGCCACCGGGCGCGTCGCCGCGGTCGAAATCCTGCTCAACTCGCCGCTGATCTCCGACCTGATCTTCAAGGGCCACGTGCACGAGATCAAGGAAATCATGGCGAAATCGCGCGAGATGGGGATGCAGACCTTCGATCAGGCGCTGTTCGACCTCTACGAGGCGGGCATGGTCACCTACGAGGATGCGCTGCGCAACGCCGACAGCCTCAACGACCTGCGCCTGCAGATCAAGCTGCACGGCCAGGAAGCCAAGGGCCGCGATATGCTGGCCGGGCTGGATCACCTCGACCTCGTCTGACCCTGCCGGTCCACGTCAAAACAGGGTGCCTGGCACCCTGTTTTTGCTTGTCGCACTCGAACGCAGCGCCCGCCCTTATTCCGGGTTGATCACCACCCTCACCTCCAGCCCCTGATTGCCCGGCAGCGCCTTGATCGCCTCGGCGGCGGCTTTCAGGGCGGCTTCCTCGCCACCGCTTTTCACCGCCAGATGATCGTCGTCCGGCATCGGCGCGCCCATCGACAGCGGGATGATCGACGATTTGCCGCCGCCATGTTGGCCAAAATCGGCCACCAGGTAGTAGCTGCGGTAGACCTCGGCGCCATCGTTGAGGGTGCCGGTGAGACGGATCGATGCGGTCATCATGGTGAGGCGCTCGTCAGACAAGGCTCAGGACAGACGCGCGCGCCGCAATGGGGTTCCGCTCAATCGGCCGGGACGGCAGGTTTTTTATCCCGCATCGAGCCGGCAATCAGCTTGTATTGCAGGAAGCGGGTTTCGATCGGGCCGTTGAACAGCGGGATGCGGCGGCTGGCCTTGAGGCCGAGCAGTTTCGGCAACAGGGGATCGCCGGAAATGATCCACGCCTCCCAGCCGCTAAAATTCTTCTTCAGCCAGTCGCCCAGCAGCGGGTACCACTCGACCAGTTCCTCGGCCTCGCCGATGCGCTCGCCGTAAGGTGGATTGGTGACGATGGTGCCAACCGGCGTCGGGGGCTTCAGGTCCAGCACATCGGACACGCTCAGCTCGATCACTTCCGCATAGCCGGCGGCGGCGAGGTTGTTGCGCGCCTTGTCGAGCACCCAGCGGTCCTGGTCGGCGCCGAAAATGGGCAGGCGGGCGAGCGGCTTTTCCTGTGCCTGCGCCTCCGCCTTGATGCGTCGCCACAGCGCCGCATCGAAATCGCGGTAGTGCTCGAAGGCGAAATGGCGCCCCCGTCCCGGCGCCCGGTTGAGCGCCATGTCCGCCGCCTCGAGCAAGATGGTGCCGGCGCCGCACATCGGGTCCAAGAGCGGCGTGCCGGGTTCCCAGCCGGACAGCAGCAGGAGTCCGGCGGCGAGGTTTTCCTTGAGTGACGCCGCACTCGCCTCGCGCTTGAAGCCGCGCTTGAACAGCGGCTCGCCGCTGGTGTCGAGGTAGAAGGTCACCGCGTCCGTCGTGAAGAATGCATACACCGGCACGTCGGGCGCGTCGGTATCGACGCTGGGGCGCTCATGCGTTTCCTCGCGGAAGCGGTCGCAGATCGCGTCCTTGATCTTCAGCGTGATGAAGTTGAGGCTCCTCAGCGGCGCATTCTGCGCGCCGACCTTCACCGCGATGGTTTTCTTCACGTCGAACCAGTCCGGCCACGGTAGGTCGAGCGCGGCGCGGTAGATGTGCTCTTCCTTGCGGTAGCGGGTGAATCCGACCTTGCGCAGGATGCGGGTGGCGATGCGCGAAGTCAGGTTGACGCGCATCTCGGCGGCTGCATCGGCCATGAACAGCACGCCGGCAGGCACCTGGCGCACCACCTCGGCGCCGGCGGCCGCCAGTTCGGTTTCGAGCAGCGCCTCCAGGCCGCGCGGGCAGGTGGCGAAATGGCTGGCAGGCGGCAGCGCCTCGCGCTCGGGGCGGACGGGGTGCGGGGCTCGGGTACGACGGGATTCGGGTTTCAAACTGGAACTCTCAAAAACGTTTATCCGCGAAGGACGCGAAGGTGCGCGAAGAAAACCTCAAGAAATCTTGGTTTTTTACTTCGCGTTTCTTCGCGTCCTTCGCGGATGAAAAAAAGTTAAAACGGCTTCAGTACCACCAGCAGCACGACGACCAGCAGCACGATCACCGGGATTTCGTTGAACCAGCGGAACCATACGTGCGACTTGGTGTTCTGTCTTGCTTCGAACTGACGCAACAGGCTTTTGCAGACATGGTGATAACCGACCAGCCCGAGGACCAGCGCGAGCTTCGCCCACATCCAGTTCATGTCGATCGGGAAATACGCAAACCACAGCCAGAAACCGGTAATCAGCGTCAGCCACATGATGGGCGAAACAAACCGATACAATTTGCGCGCCATGATCAGCAGGCGGTCATACGCGGCCTCGTGGGTTTCCATCGCCAGGTTGACGAAGATGCGCGGTAGATAGAACAACCCGGCGAACCAGCTCACCACCATCACGATATGAAACGATTTCAGCCACAGCATGGATAGACAAGCTCCCAAGAAAATAAAGGCAGCCAAGAAATGGACGCCGAGTCCGCTGACCCTGATTTTACTGGGTTTGGTCGCCTGGCTGTGGTTTCGCCCGCCAGCCACCGTCAGCGACGAAAATCATGCCGCGCCGCCGTGGGCCGTGACCCTGCCCGACGGCCAGGCGCTGACCAGCGACGAACTCAAGGGAAAAGTCGTGCTGGTGAACTTCTGGGCGACCTGGTGCCCCTACTGCCGCAAGGAAAAACCGGTGATCGACCGCTTCTGGAAAGACCATCGCGATCAGGGGTTCGAGGTCATCTCGATCAGCGTCGACGACACGCCGGAGAAAATCGCCGCCTGGATGCGGGACAAGGACTACGCCTTCATGGCCGCGCCGACCAACGCCTCGGTG
>JAHJNP010000288.1 GCA_018820745.1 Gammaproteobacteria bacterium | reverse complement strand
TCAGGCTGAGCAGAGATTGAATGCGATACATGTAATTCTCCAGAATAAAGTTGCAAGCAAAACCTTAAAGCGCGTGAAGTGCCGATAACCGGTGGTCTGCACGTCAACACGCTTCTCCCAAAGCTGCGCAGATCCTGGCATTTTCGACCCCGCCTTACGACGGGTTCGGCATTTCGGCACGCATGCAGTCTCACATGTCGATGTTGCAGCAACCGGCATCCGGAACGCGTCCGGCATGGCACGTTCGGGCCAGGGGAAATCGCCATGCGCGGTCCCGACTTCGGCCCCCCGTCCCTCGTTGTCATCAAAGGATCACCTCGCGGCGCGAGGATTCATGCTTCGGCCAAACGAGGGGAATGCCATGAACACGAAAAATGAAGCACTGGAAACGCAGGCCGATCTTCTGGCGGAGGAGGCGCTGCACGAACTCGGCAGCACGCCCTTCGACGAGCCAGACGAATACACCGAGCAATGCAATTACGCGGGATGCTATCCGTGGCTGGCGGAGGTGATCTGCGCGCACCCGTATGAAAGCGCGGTTCTCTCCGCCCTGCACAACGACAATGCGGCCGAGGACGACATGGATTTTTTCTGCTGATTGTTTCGGTTGCCTTCATCAAGCCGCGCGAACGCCGCCGCGCAAGACGAGCGGCAAACCGGAAACGTATCGGCGCGCAAAAAAAGACCCGCCATGAGGCGGGCCAAGGATGCGCGTGAACGCAACAGGTTTGTGTCCCCCGGCGACGGGTGCCGCCGGGAATCCACACGATACGTTTGGCTTAATCAGCCATTATTGATTTGATGTATGTCCGCATGATTAATTTTGATGTGATCGTTCAAGCCGAGACACGACGGCGTGCAACGGCAACCCCCACCAGACCCAGTCCCGCGAGCATCATGGCGTAGGTTTCGGCTTCGGGGACGGCCTGGGCATACAGGCCTGACGCGTTCAGCAGGCTCGATCCTGCCGGCAATGCCAAGCTGTTGCCGAGGGATGCGAGAGTGAAATCCGCCATGCCGCCGTTCGCGGCGTAGGCATTGAGCGTGGCCGTCAGTTGAAAAGCCTTGTCGTATTCGAAGGTGAACTCGCCTTCGATATCCTGCGACAGCACCGACTTCCCCTTGCCCGACAGGCTGGACGTCTGGCTGAACAGCGTCTGGCTCTGGTCGGCTTCGCCGCACGCGTAGTACCCGTAGTAGCAGTAGACGCCGGTTGTGTAGCCGATATCCAGGCTGTAGCCCGCCGATCCGTTTTTAGCCGAAGCCAGCTTTCCGTCCAGCACGGACGTGAAGCTCGCCGTGCCCAGGCCCGTGCCGCCGGAAATCACGAACCAGTCGCTCCAGCTCGACGTTGCGCTGGCCGAACTGTTGCCGTAGCCGCTGCCCGTAATCCATTTTGTTTCCGCGCGCGCCTCGGCCAGGCCAGTTTGCGAAGAGGCTTCGGCCTGATAGCCGTAGCCCTTGCGGTTCAGGTCCAGCGCCACCATCGAGCCATCCGGGCTGGAATCACCTTCACTGAAATAGCCGCTGCTCGTGCCGACGTAGTAGCTCATGCCGCCGCTCACGCTGGCCGATGCGGAAGGAATATACGAGGTAATTGTGGACGGAACGATGTTAATACCAGGGTTCAGGATGGAGATCGAACCTGCATTTCCGACAACGACAGAGGGTGACCGGATGAAGATCGAACCCGCCTCTCTAAGGTTGATGTTCCCGTTTCCGGCAGAGATCGTCACGCTCGCCTGGGCGCTCGCACTGGCCAGGATTAGGCCTGCCAAAATCAGGGATTGACGAACACCGACTTCTTTCGCACGGTTGCCACCATGCCGTATTGCGTTCACGCGTTTCATGTATTTTCCTTTGGTTGATATCGGGTTGTGGGGAAAGACACGGTCATGCCACCGGGACGGTTTGCCCGGCCAATCCGCTATCCGGACGGAGGTGCTCCAGGCGGCATCGCGTCGATCTCCTGTTGAAATCCGTAAAAAATCAGCCTTGCGGCCACCTGCAAACTGCCGGTTCACCGGACGCAAACGCACCCGGGGAAACAAGACTCAGCGCACGCCGACTGGGGTCTGCAAAAAAAACACGCAGCGCCGTACCGGCGTGCGCATGAGACATCGCCGGATTTGTCGTCCGGCGAAACAGGAACGGATGGGCATGGGAGATCCCCATCCTGGCGTCAGGACATCGACGCCCACTGCTATTCACGCGCACTGCTTGTTGCTTTATGTGCAGCTTTTTTGGGCCATGGAATGCCGGATCTGTCGTCCGCCTGGTCCTGCCGACCCTGCTGCTTTCATCTGTTATTTGCCTTGCGGCCGTACTCATCGCCTGTGTTTTTCCGGAACAGCGAAAAACCAGTCTCAAGCGCACGCCAAAACGGAATCTGCAATAGGAAATGCGGCGCAGCACCGTTTCGGCGTGCGCGTGAGATATCGTCGAAAAGGCCAACGATCACAGGACATGGCAATCCCCGGGAGAGGGCTCGCCAGGACATCGAAACCACCGATGTCCACTGCTATTCACGCGCACTGCTTGTTGCTTTATTTTTTGCACAGCTTTTGTTTTGTCGCGGGCCTTCGAATCTGCTGTTCGAATGGCTTCCTCGACTGTGTTGAATCTTATCGGGCGAATATTTCAGGGCTTCGTGCGTACACCGGCCATTCGATAAGCCTATCGGCTCATGCCGCCCGCCCGTGTCCGGCCCACCTCCCGAATCTCACCTGCGTTTCGGTTCAGCGCGCAACGACACTGACGGCAGCGTGCGATTGCCTGCCTCTTTGCAGAAATGGCGCATGGCGCTGGCCGTTCGGGCCGCATGCGGGCAAACCGCCCAGCGTCCGGTCCCCGGTGAGTGCCGAATGAGTCGCCTCATGCCATCTCGCCGCCTTTAACAAAACGGTCACACGCGGTTCTTATGATGGGCTCACCTCCGCAACAAACCTGTCTGGAAGTTCGCAATGCACACCACCCGTCCCTGTACGCCGATGCCGCCCGCACGCGGCTTCACCCTGCTCGAACTGCTGGTGGTGCTGGTCATTCTTGGCTTGCTGGCCGGGTATGTCGCACCGAAGTATTTTTCCCAGATCGGCAAGTCGGAAGTGAAGACCGCCCAGGCGCAGATCGGTGCGCTGGAAAAAGCGCTCGACCAGTACCGCATCGATACCGGCCATTACCCCAATAACGAGCAGGGATTGGCTGCGCTGAACACGAAGCCGGCGGACGAGGCGCGCTGGGACGGGCCCTATCTGAAAAAAGCGGTGCCGGACGATCCCTGGGGCAAGCCGTATCAATACCGCATGCCGGGCGAGCACAGCGAGGTGGATATTTTTTCCTTTGGCCGCGACAGCGCCGCCGGCGGCAGCGGCGACGGCGCCGACATCGGCAACTGGTGACGATCCCAAGAACCGTAGTTGACCGCTTTTCACTCTTAATTGGGACCGTATGAGCATCGAGAATCTTTCCTTCGATCACTGTTTGCGTGATGGCGTGAACGCTACGCGCCTGCTGTCACGGCTGGACGGGCGCCTGACTTTGTCGCTTCTCCTTGCAGGGGGGCGCCCTGCGCGTCGTCGCTTCGCGCCAGTCACCCATCCAGCCGCACCCTCAGGTGCGTCCCACTGCGGTTCTTAGAATCATGCGCTATCGGGTAAAAGCCTTGCGCCCCGGCGCCGGCGTGACCGCACTGACGGTGGAAGCGCTCGACGAGGCCGAGGCCACGGCACGGCTGCAACGTGAAGGCGCGCAGATCCTTTCCATCGTCGCCGAGCGCGGCAACTGGCTGGCGGCGCGGCGCGCGCGCTTTCCGCTGCTGCTGTTCACGCAGGAACTGATCGCGCTGCTGGACGCCGGGCTTAGCTTGACCGAAACACTGGAAACGCTGGCCGAAAAGGAAAGCAGGCCCGAGTCGCGCCAGTTGATCGAACGACTGCTCGCCAGCATGCGTGAAGGGCGCCCGTTCTCGGCCGCCCTCGCGGCGCAGGGCGATGCGTTTCCGCCCCTGTATGCCGCCACGGTGCGCGCAGCCGAAAGCACCGGCGACCTCTCCCCTGCGCTCACCCGCTACGTCGGCTATCAGAACCAGATCGACACGGTTAAGAAAAAGGTCCTCTCGGCATCGATCTATCCCCTGCTGCTGATCGGCGTCGGTACGCTGGTGATCGGCTTTCTGCTCGGGTATGTGGTGCCGCGTTTTGCCACGGTGTATGCCGACTCCGGGCGCGACCTGCCATGGATGTCGCAGATGTTGCTGGCCTGGGGCGAGACGGTCGAGGTGCATGGCGTCTGGATTGCGCTGGCGGCGGCGGGCGTCATCGCCGGCCTCGTGCTGGCGCTGGCGCAGCCCGTCACCCGCGCCGCGCTCACCCGCCTGGCCTGGCGCACGCCGGCGATCGGCGAGCACCTGCGCACCTTCGAACTGGCGCGCTTTTACCGCAGCATCGGCATGCTGCTGGTCGGCGGCATTCCGATCGTTTCTGCGCTCGGCATGGTGTCTGGCCTGCTGTCCGCCCATCTGCGCAGCGGCGCGGCGGCGGCAATGGAAGCGATGCGCCGCGGTGAAACCATCTCGGCCGCGTTTGCCCACGGCGAGCTGACCACGCCGGTGGCCGCCCGGCTGCTGCGCGTCGGTGAAAAAAGCGGCCGCATGGGCGAAATGATGGAGCGCATCGCCATCTTCCACGACGAGGAAATGGCGCGCTGGGTGGACTGGTTTATCCGCCTGTTCGAGCCGCTCTTGATGGTGTTCATCGGGCTGACCATCGGCTTGATCGTGGTGCTGCTCTATATGCCGATTTTCGAGCTGGCGGGGTCGATCCAGTGAACGCGCCGCAATCTGCCCTCACCCCGGCCACGCTGGCTGTCCTGCGCCAGGAAGCGCACGCCTCTGGCCAGCCGGTCATGCTGCGGGTGCAGGAACAGTTCGGCCTCGATGCCGACGCCATCCTGCACCTGCTGGCCGCGCACAGCCATCAGCCCGCCTTCGACATGGCGGCGCTGAATGCGCTGACGGTTGATTTCGGCCAGCTGAATTTCAACGAAGCCGCACGGCGGCATTGCCTGGCTGCGCGCGACGCCGATGCGCAACTGTGGCTGCTGCTGACCGACCCATGGGACAGCGCCAGCCGTGCCTATGCCGCGCATGTGCTGGGGGTGCCGTTCAAGACCGGCTTGGCGCATCCCGCCGATCTGGCGGCGCTGCTGGCGCGCCACGAGGAAGGTTTGCGCGCGATGGAAGGCGTGGGCGGCGGCGGCGCGCAGTCGGCGCAGGATTCCGGCGCCGAGGCGCTGTCGTTCGCCAGCATCGCCGAGGACGCCAGCCCGGTGGTGCGGCTGGTGCGCTCGACGCTGTACGACGCGCTGAAGGCCGGCGCCTCCGACATCCACCTGGAAACCGATCCGCGCGGACTGACGGTGAAATACCGCATTGACGGGGTGCTCTCGCACATTGCCCACGCCCCGGGGCTGGAGGTGGCCGAACAGGCGGTGTCGCGCATCAAGGTGATGGCCGAGCTCGACATCGCCGAGCGCCGGGTGCCGCAGGACGGCCGCTTCAAGGTGGCGATCCAGGGCCGCGAGGTCGATGTGCGGGTGTCGATCATGCCGAGCGTGTTCGGCGAGGACGCAGTGCTGCGGATTCTGGACCGGCAGGCGCTGTCGGAGGAACTCGCCGGGCTGACGCTGGAAGGCCTGGGCTACGCCGGCGCGACGCTTGCGCGCATCCGCAAGCTGGCGGCCGAACCCTACGGCATGCTGCTGGTGACCGGCCCGACCGGCTCGGGCAAGACCACCACGCTGTACGCGGCGATTTCCGAAATCAACCACGGCCGCGACAAGATCATCACCATCGAAGACCCGGTCGAGTACCAGCTGCCCGGGGTGCTGCAGATCCCGGTCAACGAAAAGAAGGGGCTCACCTTCGCGCGCGGCCTGCGCTCGATCCTG
>JAHJNP010000287.1 GCA_018820745.1 Gammaproteobacteria bacterium | reverse complement strand
TGCGCGACCGCATCGAGGACATCCCCGAGATGGCGCGCTTTCTGCTCGACAAGCTCGGCGGCGGCGAGGTCAAACTGGACCGCGACGCCGAAAAGGCGCGTTCACCGGCGCTGACGCCGACCGCAACGGTTTTTTCCAGGCAGCCGACGGTGGCACGCTGTTCCTCGACGAGGTCGCCGACCTGCCGCTGTCGATGCAGGTGAAGCTGTTGCGCGTGCTGCAGGAAAAGCGGGTGCGCAAGGTCGGGGCCACCGCCGAAGAGCCGGTCGACGTGCGCATTATCAGCGCCACCCACCAGAGCCTCGCCGCGCTGGTCGAATCCGGACGCTTCCGCCAGGACCTGTACTACCGCCTCAACGTCATCGACCTGGTGATGCCCAGCCTGCGCGACCGCATCGAGGACATCCCCGAGATGGCGCGCTTTCTGCTCGACAAGCTCGGCGGCGGCGAGGTCAAACTGGACCGCGACGCCGAAAAGGCGCTCAATGCCTATGCCTTCCCCGGCAACGTGCGCGAGCTTGAAAACACCCTGGAACGTGCGCTGGCGCTGTGCGAGGACCAGCACATCAGCGCTGCCGATCTCAGCCTGGCGCCCGCCCTGCCCGCGACCAATGGCGCACCCGGCAGCAAGTACCCGCTGCAGGATTACCTCGACCAGATGGAGCGTGCCGCCATCCTCGAAGCGCTGGAACAGACGCGCCACAACAAGACCGCCGCCGCCCGCGTGCTCGGCGTCACTTTCCGCAGCCTGCGCTACCGGCTGGAGCGCCTGGGGATCGAGTAGCGCATCGCGTCTGCTGTCCTGTCCGTGCAGCACATGAAAAAACCCGCGATCCCTTGCAGGATGCGGGTTTTTTTCGTGCAACTGGTGCCGCTTGTCGGAATCGAACTGACGACCTACCGCTTACAAGGCGGTTGCTCTACCAACTGAGCTAAAGCGGCGACGGGCGGCATTATAACGATGCCGCACGCTTGATTGACTGATTACTTGACGACTTTGAGCGAAGGCTTGCCCTTGGGCGGCGCGGGTGCCTCGCCCGGCGCAGGCGGTGGGGTCTGCCCGGGCGGCTCGGGGGCATCGACGGGTTCGAAATGCAGGCCCTGCCCGTTCTCGCGCGCGAAGATGGCCATCACCCGATCGACCGGAATGGAAATCTCGTGCGAGATGCCGCCGAAGCGCGAGGAAAACTGGATCCAGTCGTTGTCCAGGGTGAGATTTCGGGTTGCGCCGGCGCTGATGTTGAGCACGATCTGGCCGTCCTTGACGAAGCCGGGCGGCACGCGGGTGCGGCCGTCCACCGCAACCAGCAGCTGCGGGGTAAAGCCTGCGTCTGCGCACCACTCGTACAGCGCGCGGATCAGATAAGGCTTGGTTGAAATCTCGGCCACCCGCCCTGTTCCTTACTTGCGCAGCGCTTTTTCGGTGGGCGTCAGCGCGCTGATGAAGGCGGGGCGGCTGAACAGGCGCTCGCGGTACTTGAGCACCGGTGCGGCCACTTTGGGCAGTTCGATACCGTAATGTTCGAGGCGCCACAGCAGCGGGGCAATCGCCACATCCAGCATGGAGAACTCGTCGTTCATCAGGTATTTCTGCTTGGTGAGGATGGGCGTGAGCTGCGACAGGCTGTCGCGGATCTCCAGGCGCGCCTTGTCCGAGCCCTTGCCGAGGCTGTGCTCGAGCGTGTTGACGTGGGTGAACAGGTCGTGCTCGAAGTTGAACAGCACCAGCCGCGCACGCGCGCGCATGACGGGATCCGGCGGCATCAGCTGGGGATGCGGGAAACGCTCGTCGATGTATTCGTTGATGATGTTGGACTCGGTCAGGATCAGGTCGCGCTCGACCAGTACCGGCATCTTGCCGCTGGGGCTGATGCTGGCGATTTCTTCCGGCTTGTTGTGCATGTCGACATCGATGATTTCGAAGTCCATGTCCTTTTCAAACAGGACAATGCGGCAGCGGTGGCTGTACGGATCGGTGCTACCGGAATACAAGGTCATCATGGCAGGGGCTCCCTATGGTGTTGCGAGTGTTGCTTGTGTTTAATGCCTAAAACGCCAACAGCCGGACACTGTCCGGCTGTTGGCGAACGATGTAGCCTGAGTCAGTGAATGTCTTTCCAGAACTCTTTCTTCAGGTAATAGGCCACCACGAAGAAGATCGCCAGGAAAATCAGAACGATGAGGCCCAATTGCTTGCGCTGGAGCTGGGCGGGTTCACCCATCCATACCAGGTAGTTGACCAGGTCGCCGACCATGGCGTCGTACTGGGCCAGGGTGACGCTGCCGGGCTTGACCAGTTCGAGGCGTTCGATCACGTTATGCCCGCCTTCCGTCTTGTAGACCGGGGCCATCTCGCCCTGCAGGTTCCACATCACGTGCGGCATGCCCACCTTGTCGAACACGGTGTTGTTCCAGCCGGTGGCGCGGCTGTCGTCGCGGTAGAAGCTGCGCAGGTAGGTGTAAAGCCAGTCGGCGCCGCGCGAACGGGCGATCACGGACAGGTCAGGCGGCGTGGCGCCGAACCAGGCCTTGCCGTCGGCCTTGGCCATGCTGACCTTCATGGTCTCACCCGGCTTTTCCGCGGCGAACATCAGGTTGTCCTTGATCTGCTCTTCGCTCAGGCCCAGATCCTGCAGGCGCGAGTAGCGCATGACGCTGGCGCTGTGGCAGTTGAGGCAGTAGTTGACGAACATGCGGGCGCCGCGCTGCAGGGAATCCTGGTCGGACAGATTGACCGGCGCCTTGTCGAGGTGAACGGTGGCGCCAGCCGCAAAGGCCATGACGGGCGCTGCCGCCAGCAGGAAAAGAAAATGCTTCAAGCGTTTCATTTAGCCAGTCACCCTTTCCGGTTCCGGTTTGGTTTTGTCAATCGATGTATACCAGGGCATCAACAGGAAAAACAGGAAGTAGATCACTGAGAAGACCTGGGCAAAAATCGTCGCCACCGGTGTCGAAGGCAACAGGCCAAGGTAACCCAACCCGATGAAGGACACGATGAACAGTGCCAGCGCGATTTTGTAGATCGGGCCGCGATAGCGGATCGACTTGACCTTGCTGCGATCCAGCCAGGGCAGGAAGAACAGCAGCACGATCGACATGCCCATCGCCACCACGCCGGGGAACTGCGAGCCGAACAAGGGTGGCACCGCGCGCAGGATGGCGTAGAACGGAGTGAAGTACCACAGCGGCGCGATGTGCACAGGCGTCTTCAGCGAGTCGGCCGGCACGAAGTTGGCCGCTTCGAGGAAGTAGCCGCCCATTTCCGGCGCGAAGAACATAATCGCCGAGAACACCATCAGGAAG
>JAHJNP010000021.1 GCA_018820745.1 Gammaproteobacteria bacterium | reverse complement strand
CGAACGCCACCGGATAGCCCAGCAGCAGGAAGAGCACGAGGCCGAGAAACATCAGCGGCGCCAGCAGTTCCAGTGAGGCGGCGTCCATCAGACCTCCTCTTCCGGCGCTTCGCGCGGCAGCACCAGGTGCCCGGACAGCACCCCGACCCGCTTGATGACCTCGGCCACTCCCTGCAGGGCGAGCAGGCCGAAGCCTAGCGGCAGCAGCAGCTTGACCGGCCAGCGCACGAGGCCGCCGGCGTCGGGTGAATACTCCTGCGTGACCCAGGCCTCGAAAAACATCGGCCACGCCAGCCACATAAGCAGCCCCGCCATCGGCAGCAAAAACAGCAGGCCGCCGACGAGGTCGATCCAGGCCTGCCCGCGCGGGCTCAGGCGGTTGTAGAAGATGTCGATGCGCACATGGCCGTTGTGCTTCAGCGTGTAGCCCGCCGCCAGCAGGAACATCGCGCCGAACAGATACCACTGGATTTCCAGCCAGGCGTTGGAACTCACACCGAGCAGATAACGGCTGAGCGCGTTGCCCGCCGAAATCAGCGTAGCGACCAGCACCAGCCAGATGACGACGCGGCCGACGCGCTCGGTCAGCGCGTCGATGGCGCGCGCCAGCGCGAGCAGGGCCTTCATAGCGCGCCGGCCTCGCGCAGGAATTCGGCCAGCCGCTCGGCGACGACGCGATAGCCGGCGGCGTTGGCGTGGATGGGGTCGGACTTGAGGCGGTTGTCCTTTAGTACGTCGTTGAAGACGTCCTGTTCCAGCGGCAGGCCCATGTCCTCGGCGATGCGTGCATAGAAATCGGGTGCGCCGCCGAACAGCTTCGGTTCCGGCACCGCGATCAGCACGACCTCGGCGCCGTTGGCGCGGATGGTCTGCACCAGCAGGCGCAGGTTGTTCTCGGTGGCGGCAGCGGGATGCTTTCTCAGCATGTCGTTGCCGCCCAGGCACAGCAGCACCAGGCGCGGCCGGTGTTCGGCCAGCACCTCGGGCAGTCGCGCGAGGCCGGTGGTCGTGGTGTCGCCGGGCAGGCCGGCGTTGACGACCGCGCGGCCGGTCAGCGTTGCCAGCACCGCCGGGTAGGCGGTGTCGGCGCTGGCGCCGGTGCCGTGGGTGAGGCTGTCGCCGAAGGCGACGATGACGTCGTGCGCATTGAGCTTCGGCAGCGTCGGCGCGCGCTCGCAGGCGGCGAGCAGGAGCAGGGCACACAGCGCTACAACGAAGCGCCTCGGGTCGAGGAGGCGGCTAACTTGCATGTAAAAGCTTGCGCGCGACGGGCGTGGGGTTTACTGGTGGCTTGTCAGGCAGCAACTTCGAGGTATTCGACGATGCTGACGGGCTGGGGGATAGCCAAGCCGTCTTCCCGAAGCCCTTCGATATGAAACTGGATGGCCGTGCGAATTTCGTTTTCGACTTCTTCCACTGTCTTTCCAGTCGCTACGCAGCCGGGCAGGTCCGGTACGTAGGCGGAATAGTTGTGCTCGGTTTTTTCGACAACGACGGCGTAGCGCATGAATTTACTCCTTCAATCCGGCCTGTTTCAGAATGCTGTTCAAGGTGCCGGGTGCCAGGTCATCGCTGGGTTTTCCGGCCAGGGTGACGCGACCGTTTTTGTTCGGATGCTTGAACTGGCGAGGGCTGCCGCGCGTGGCGACGAGCATCCAGCCGTCATTCTTGAGCATGTCCAAAATATCGCTTACTTTCACGGCGCTAGGATAGCAAGCGGCAGGCGAAGCGCCTAACGCACCTTAATTGCCCGCCACCGTCATCTTGTCGATCAGGATGGAGCCGACCTGCTTCGAGCCGCGCCGTTCGATATCCTTGCCGATGGCGGCGATGCCCTTGAACATGTCCGCCAGGTTGCCGGCGATGGTGACTTCCTCGACCGGGTACTGGATTTCGCCGTTTTCCACCCAGAAGCCGGCGGCGCCGCGCGAGTAGTCGCCAGTGACCATGTTGGCGCCTTGGCCGAGCAGTTCGGTGACCAGGAGACCCGTACCCATTTCCTTTAGCAGGCCGTCGAGATCGTGCTCGCCGGGGGTGACGATGAGGTTGTGGCTGCCGCCGGCGTTGCCGGTCGTCGTCACGCCGAGTTTCTTCGCCGAGTAGGTCGACAGGAAATAACCCTGCAATACGCCGTCCTTGACGACGTCGCGTTCGAGGCAGGCGACGCCTTCGCTGTCGAACGGCGCGCTGCCGAGGCCGCCGGGAATGAAGGGCTGCTCGCGGATGGTCACCAGCGGCGCGAACACCTGCTGGCCGAGGCTGTCGAGCAGGAAGGACGACTTGCGGTAGAGGCTGCCGCCCGAGACTGCGGCGACGAAGTTGCCGATCAGACCGGTGGCGATCTGCGCCTCGAAAACCACCGGGCAGGTGCGGGTGTCGAGTTTGCGGCCGTTGAGCCGACGCACCGTGCGGGTGCCGGCGATGCGGCCGACGGATTCGGCGGATTCCAGCTCGGTTGCATTGCGCGCGCTGGTGTACCAGTAGTCGCGCTGCATGCCGCCCTTGTCTTCGCCGATGACGGCGACCGACATGCCGTGGCGCGAGCCCGCGTAGCCGTTGCAGAAGCCGAGGCTGTTGGCGTAGATGAACTGCGAGG
This sequence comes from Gammaproteobacteria bacterium, assembly GCA_018820745.1. Taxonomy (GTDB): domain Bacteria; phylum Pseudomonadota; class Gammaproteobacteria; order Burkholderiales; family Thiobacillaceae; genus Thiobacillus. The sequence goes on along the minus strand of JAHJNP010000021.1, from coordinate 473 downwards.
TGTGCAGGCTGACGCCGGCGCCTTCGGAGTTGGTCAGCCGCTTGTCGACCGCCAGCGCCGCCGCTTCGCAGGCGCGGGCACGCTCGGCGGCTTCTTCGACAGTCAGCGACCAGGGATGGTAGAGGTCGAGGTCGGGCACGTCCTTCGCCAGCCGGTCGGCGTCGGGCAGGCCGGCAGCATCGTCCTCGGCGGTGTAGCGGGCAATCGTCAGCGCCTTCTCCACCGCGCTTTTCAGCGCTGCTTCCGACAAATCCGAGGTCGAGGCATGGCCGCGCCGCTGGCCGATGTAGACGGTGACGCCGGCGCCCTTGTCCTTGTTGTATTCGATGGTCTCGATCTCACCCTGGCGCACGCTGACGTTCTGGCCGACGCCCTCGGAGATTTCGGTGTCGGCGGCGGTGGCGCCCTGCCGGGCAGCGTGCTCGATGACGATCCGGGAGAGGGCGATGAGCTGGTCGCGGGTATAGCTGAAT
>JAHJNP010000286.1 GCA_018820745.1 Gammaproteobacteria bacterium | reverse complement strand
GTAGCCGACGCGGAAGCCCGCCAGGCTGTGCGCCTTGGACAGCGTGCGGGTCACCAGCAGGTTGGGATGTTCGGGCACAAGATGCGCCACCGACTGCCCCGCCAGGCCGATGAAGGCCTCGTCGACCAGAAAGCGCGTCTGCAGATGGCGGCGCAGCAGATCCGGCAGCGGCGCCATGTCGAAGATGCCGCCGTTGGGATTGTTGGGGTTGACGATGACCACCAGGGTGGTGCCCTCCGGAACCGCCAGTTCGCCCAGGTCGAAGGCGAAATCCTTGTCCGGTGGCAGCCGCGTTTCCGTATAGCGCCGGGCGATCTCGGGAAACAGCCCATAGGTCGGCGTCAGCAGGTGGACCTGCTGGCCGAAGCGGTCGAACAGCTGGCGCAGGATCAGCTCGGAGCCGGCGTTGATGTGAATGAGCCGTTCGGCCACGCCGAGCTGCTCGCTGATGAGTTGGCGCAGCGGCGCCGAGTAGGGCTCGGTGTAATAGTTGCTGTGCGCCGCTTCGGCCTGCGCGGCGGCGATCGCTTCGTCGATCGGCGGCAGTGGATTTTCGCACAGCAAGAGCTTGATGCCGTGGAAGGTGCCGCCGCCTTTTTCCGAAACGATGCTCATGCTTCTCCCTTTCACCCATGTCGCGCCTACGCATATTCAGCGTAGTCCACATACATGCAAAACGGGGCTGCGGCCCCGTTTTATGGATGATCCAGCCGGAAGCCGAACGCCCTATGCCTTCCTGACAAACTCCGACTTCAGCTGCATGGCGCCGATGCCATCGATCTTGCAGTCGATGTCGTGATCGCCCTCGACGAGGCGGATATTCTTGACCTTGGTGCCGACCTTGACGACCGATGACGAGCCCTTGACCTTCAGGTCCTTGATCACCGTCACCGTGTCGCCGTCCGCAAGCACATTGCCGTTGGCGTCGCGCACCACCGGTACGTCATCCGCAGCCGCGGGCGCATCCTTCGGCCATTCATGCGCGCATTCCGGGCACACAACCATGTCGCCGTCTTCGTAGGCGAATTCCGAACCGCACTGCGGGCACTTTGGCAAGCCGCTCATGCTGCACTCCATTGCGCGATTGCGTTGCTGTCTTTCACGTTCATTCTCTGTTTCCCTTTAACCATTCAAAAAATAGGCATCCATCATGGGACATCGTAGGTTGGGCTGACAAGCCCAACGCCTCCCGCTTCACTCGCCATACCCCCCGCCTGCCTCGATCCCAATACCCCAATCCTCCTTCAGCCACCCCATTCGAATATAACGGTGAATACTCGAATGCGGCCATGCCGACGCCTGCGCCACATACCCGTGCTTGACCGGATTGTGGTGGATGTAATCAACATGCGTTTGCAAATCCCGTTCGTCCCGTATCAGATGCTCCCAATAGCGGCGTTGCCAGATACCGCGCTCCCGTTTCGCAGTGCGGCTCGGGCATACGCACTCTCCCTTTGGAATGCCACGCGAGAAGTTCGCCTTGATGAGCGACCAGCGCTTCGGATAGTCCGTATCCCCCGACGGCAACCGCCAGACCGCATGAAGATGATCCGGCATCACAACCATGGCCACAATCTCGAAGGGGTGGCGGAATTTGACGACGCGGATGGCTTCACGCAACCGATCTACCTGCTCGATCAGCAACGCGCTTTTGCGTTCCGCCAGCGCCACGGTGAAGAAATAGGTGGCGCCTGGGACCTGGCCTCGCCGGTAGCGCATGTCATGCGGGGGAGATGTTGGGCTTCATTTCATTCAGCCCAACCTACGCGGGCTGCCATTGCCGGGAATATCAGCATCAATTTGACCACCTTGCAGCCAGCAACCCTGGCTATTTGATGTCAGCGCGGGCAAGACCAAACTCAGCCAAGTGTTCATTGGTGTTCCAGAACGTGCCATCGCCGGCCCAAGAATACGTAAGCTCGACTTGTTCATTTGACTCACTAACGATTTCTGGATTCTCTACACCTGGAATAGAGCACAGAGCGCTAAGGGCGTCGGTTCCGATGCTTTGGCTAGACAAGAAACCTTTTAACCCATCGCGCTTTAGGATTATCGAGTGTTTGGACACGGTTAATTTCCTTTTAGAGCTGTAAATTGGTCTAACGTAATGTGTCCTAAATGATGCTTTAAGACGACAACAGCATCGTAGGTTGGGCTGCCAAGCCCAACATCGCCCCCGAACTCGCCACTACCCCCGCTCGTACACCACAAAATCAAACCCCAACGCATCGCCCTTCTCGCCCGTGTGCGGCTCGCGCGAGACTTCCCGGAACGCATTCTTGTCATAGTCGGGGAACCAGGCATCACCCTGCGCTTCGATGTCCACTTCGGTCAAATACAACCGATCGGCCAGCGGGATGGCCTGGGCGTAGAGGTCGGCGCCGCCGATGAAGAAGATTTCGTCGGCGTCCTTGCACAACGCGATCGCTGCGGGGATGGAACCGGCGACCAGGCAACCGTCCTTGCAGTAGTCGGGGTTGCGGGTGATGACGATGTTGGTGCGACCCGGCAGCGGGCGGCCGAGCGATTCGAAGGTCTTGCGCCCCATCAGGATGGGGTGATTCAGCGTGAGCACCTTGAAGTGCGCGAGGTCTTCCGGCAGCCGCCAGGGCAGGCGGTTTTCGATGCCGATGACGCGGTTTTTGGCGAGCGCGGCGATGACGCTGATGCGCGGCTTCTTGGCGCTCATACCGCCACCGGCGCCTTGATCGCCGGGTGCGGGTCGTAGCCGCTCAAGGTGAAGTCCTCGAAGCGGAACGCGAAGATGTCCTTCACGTCCGGATTCAGGGTCATCGTCGGCAGCGGGCGCGGCTCACGGGCGAGTTGCTCGCGCGTCTGGTCGAGGTGATTCAGATACAGGTGCGCGTCGCCCAGGGTGTGGACGAAGTCGCCGGGCTTCAAGCCCGTCACCTGCGCCATCATCAATGTGAGCAGCGCGTAGGAGGCGATGTTGAACGGCACGCCGAGGAAGATGTCGGCGCTGCGCTGGTACAGCTGGCAGGAGAGCTTGCCGTCGGCGACGTAGAACTGGAAGAAGGCGTGGCACGGCGCCAAGGCCATTTTGTCGAGGTCGGCGACGTTCCAGGCCGAGACGATGATGCGGCGCGAATCGGGGTTGGTCTTGAGCGTTTTCACCGCTTCGCTGATCTGGTCGATGGTTCCGCCGTCGGGCTTGGCCCAGCTGCGCCACTGGTGGCCGTAGACCGGGCCGAGGTTGCCATTCTCGTCGGCCCATTCGTCCCAGAT
>JAHJNP010000285.1 GCA_018820745.1 Gammaproteobacteria bacterium | reverse complement strand
CGCAAGGACAGCAAGTACATCGACCCCGCCGAACAGGTGAAGGTCAAGCGCAATGACCGGCTGCGCATTATCAAAATGAAAGCCACGCAGAAGCCGGGCACAGAGGAGGGCGGCGCATGATTTCCTTATCGCATTACCTGGTGCTGGGCGGCATCCTGTTCGCCATCAGCGTGCTGGGCATCTTCCTCAACCGCAAGAACGTGATCATCCTCTTGATGGCGATCGAATTGATGCTGCTCGCGGTGAACATGAATTTCATCGCATTTTCGCATTACCTGGGCGACATCCACGGCCAGATCTTCGTCTTCTTCATCCTCACCGTCGCCGCAGCGGAATCGGCCATCGGCCTGGCGATCCTGGTGGTGCTGTTCCGCAATCTGCACACGATCAACGTCGATGACCTCGACCAGCTGAAAGGTTGATGACGATGGACATGCAGACGCTCTATCTGATCGTGCCGCTGGCGCCGCTGTTCGGCGCGATCGCCGCAGGCTTTTTCGGCAGGCTGATCGGACGCAGCGGCGCCCATGTCGTCACCATCGCCGGCGTGGCGGTGTCGCTGATCGCCTCGGTGCTGGTGTTCCAGGACGTGCTCGCCGGCCACACCTTCAACGGCACCGTCTACACCTGGATGGTGCTGGGCGACCTGCGTTTCGAGGTCGGCTTCCTGATCGATGCGCTGACGGTCATGATGATGCTGGTCGTCACCTTCGTCTCGCTGATGGTGCACATCTACACCATCGGCTACATGCAGGACGACCCTGGCTACCAGCGCTTCTTCAGCTACATCTCGCTGTTCACCTTCTCGATGCTGATGCTGGTGATGAGCAACAACTTCCTGCAGCTGTTCTTCGGCTGGGAAGCGGTCGGTCTGGTGTCCTATCTGCTGATCGGCTTCTGGTATACGCGGGAAACAGCGATCTACGCCAACCTGAAGGCCTTCCTGGTCAACCGCGTGGGCGACTTCGGCTTCATCCTCGGCATCGGCCTGGTGCTGGCTCATTTCGGCTCGCTCGATTATGCCACCGTGTTCGCCATGGCGCCTTCGCTTGCCAACGAGACCATCACGCTGTGGCCTGACACGCCGTGGATGCTGATGACGGTCATCGGCATCCTCCTGTTCATCGGCGCGATGGGCAAATCGGCGCAGTTCCCGCTGCACGTCTGGCTGCCCGATTCGATGGAGGGCCCGACGCCGATTTCCGCGCTGATCCACGCGGCAACGATGGTGACTGCCGGCATCTTCATGGTCGCGCGCATGTCGCCGCTGTTCGAACTGTCCGACGTCGCCCTGAGCTTCATCATGGTGATCGGCGCGATCACCGCGCTGTTCATGGGCTTCCTCGGCATCGTGCAGAACGACATCAAGCGCGTGGTGGCGTATTCGACGCTGTCGCAGCTGGGCTACATGACGGTCGCGCTCGGTGCCTCGGCCTACTCGGTCGCGGTGTTCCACCTGATGACGCACGCCTTCTTCAAGGCGCTGCTATTCCTTGCCGCAGGCAGCGTCATCATCGCCATGCACCACAACCAGGACATCCGTTACATGGGCGGCCTGAAGAAGTACATGCCTATCACCTGGGTCACCTCGCTGATCGGTTCGCTGGCGCTGATCGGCACGCCGTTTTTGTCGGGCTTCTATTCCAAGGAATCCATCATCGAGGCGGTCAGGCTGTCGCACCTGCCGGTGGCCGACATCGCCTACTGGGCGGTGCTGCTCGGCGTGTTCGTCACCGCCTTCTATTCCTTCCGCATGTATTTCCTGGTGTTCCACGGCAAGGAGCGGTTTCAGCAGGGGCACGCCCACGGCAACGAGCCCGGCGCGCACCACGACGACCACCACGGCAGCAAGCCGCACGAAACCCCGTGGGTCATCACCGGCCCCTTGCTCGCGCTGGCGTTGCCTTCGCTGGCGATCGGCTACATGACGATCGAGACCATGCTGTTCGGCGACTTTTTCGGCAGCGCGATCTACGTCGCCGACCGCCATCCGGTGATGCACGAGCTCAACCAGCATTTCCACGGCGCGGCGGCGATGGGGCTGCACGCGCTGGTAACGCTGCCGTTCTGGCTGGCGGTGGCGGGGGTGGGGCTGGCGGCGTTCTTCTACCTGAAGCGCCCGGATATCCCTGCCGCCATCGCGCAGCGCTTCAAGTTCCTGCATCAAATGCTGCTCAACAAATACTGGTTCGACGAACTCTACAGCTGGGTGTTCGCCAAAGGGACGCGCGCGCTCGGCGCCGGCCTGTGGCGGCGTGGCGACCAAGGCATGATCGACGGATTCTTCGTCAACGGCACGATCCAGCTGGTCGAACGCGCGTCCCGTTTGCTGAAGGCCTTCCAGTCCGGCTACATCTACCACTACGCCTTTGCCATGCTGATCGGGGTGTTTGCCCTGGTGACGTGGTTCGCGCGACTCAACTAGCCGTGTCTAACTAAAAAAACCATGCCCATGTTTGGACAATCGATACTCTCCCTCGTCATCTGGGTGCCGATCCTGGCCGGCGTTGCGGTGCTCGCCACCGGCTCCGACCGCAACGCCGCGCTGGCGCGCTGGATCGCGCTGGCGGGCGCGCTGCTGGGCCTTGTCGTCGCGGTTCCGCTGGTCACCGGCTTCGATACAGGCACCTCGTCGATGCAGTTCGTCGAAAAGGCGGCGTGGATGCCCGCGTTCAACATCCACTACCACCTCGGCGTCGACGGCATTTCGATGCCGTTGATCCTGCTGAACAGCTTCATCACCGTGCTGGTGGTGATTGCCGGCTGGCAGGTGATCCAGGACAAGGTCGCGCAGTACATGGCGGCCTTCCTCATCATGTCCGGCCTCATCAACGGCGTGTTCGCCTCGCTCGACGGCATCCTGTTTTACGTCTTCTTCGAGGGCATGTTGATCCCGCTTTATCTGATTATTGGCGTGTGGGGCGGGCCGAATCGGGTCTATGCCGCGTTCAAGTTCTTCCTCTACACCTTGCTCGGCTCGCTCTTGATGCTGGTGTCGATGATCTATCTTTACTTTCAGTCGGGCGGCAGCTTCGACATCCAGACCTGGCACACCACCACGCTCGGCATGACGGCGCAGACGCTGATGTTCTTCGCCTTCCTGCTGGCCTTCGGCGTCAAGGTGCCGATGTGGCCGGTGCATACCTGGCTGCCGGACGCCCACGTCGAGGCGCCCACCGGCGGCTCGGTGGTGCTGGCGGCGATCACGCTGAAAGTCGGCGCCTACGGCTTCCTGCGCTTCATCCTGCCGATCCTGCCGGATGCCAGTGCGGAATATGCCTGGTTCGTCATCGCGCTGTCGCTGATCGCCGTCGCCTATATCGGCTTGGTAGCGCTGGCGCAGTCCGACATGAAAAAGCTCATCGCCTATTCGTCGATTGCGCACATGGGCTTCGTCACCCTCGGTTTCTTCATGTTCAACCCGCTCGGCGTCGAAGGCGGCCTGGTGCAGATGATCTCGCACGGCTTCGTTTCGGCGGCGCTGTTCCTCTGCATCGGCGTCATGTACGACCGCCTGCACTCGCGCCAGATCAAGGACTACGGCGGCCTGGTCAACAAGATGCCGGTGTTCGCCGCTTTCTTCATGCTGTTCGCCATGGCCAACGTGGGCCTGCCCGCCACCAGCGGCTTCGTCGGCGAGTTCATGGTCATCATGGCCGCGACGAAGGTCAATTTCTGGTTCGCCTTCGTCGCCGCCACCCCGCTGATCCTGGGCGCGTCCTACACACTGTGGATGTATAAGCGCGTCGTCTTCGGCGCGGTCACCAATCCGCACGTCGAGGAGATGACCGACATCAACGCGCGCGAGATCCTCCTGCTCGGCGCGCTCGCCGTTCTCGTGCTGGCCATGGGCCTGTATCCCAAGCCGTTCACTGACGTCATGCACGTGTCGGTGGTCGACCTGTTGGCGCACGTCGCCCAAAGCAAACTGCCTTAAGGTTCCCAGATGAGCGACTTCCTCACGCAATTCGCCCCCGCACTGCCCGAGATTTTCGTGCTGGCGATGGTCTCGCTGATCCTGGTGATCGATGCCGCCGTCGACGACAGCAAGCGCACCATCGCCTACGTGCTGTCGCTTGCAACCGTGGCCGGGGCAGCTGTCCTCACCGTGCGCGATTTCTCCACCATGCCGGTGCTGGCATTGGGCGGCCTCTTCATCGACGATCCGCTGTCGGACGTGCTGAAGCTGTTCCTCTATCTGACCGTCGCCGTGGTGCTGGTGTATTCGCGCGACTATCTGCGCCAGCGCGGGCTCTACAAGGGCGAATTCTTCGTGCTGGCGCTGTTTGCGCTGCTGGGCATGATGGTGATGGTGTCGGCCAGCCATTTCCTCACGCT
>JAHJNP010000284.1 GCA_018820745.1 Gammaproteobacteria bacterium | reverse complement strand
GCGAGTCGCCCTTTCGCCAGCGCTCCCACATAAGCGCTTTCTGGCTTTCCGTGTAATAAATCCGTGGTCTTTGCTTCATCTGCAACACTCCTTCTGCATACGCAGTTTCTAGTGTGTTGCATCCACCGGTTGAATCCGCCGACCTAAGCTGCCGCTGGTGATTTAGCCGACTACTTCTGCTATGTGGTCGTTACCGGACATAGGCCAGGAAATCTCACCGAACGGCAGCTTTCCGATCCGACGAACGCGTGCCCCCAGAAACCAGCCGTCCGCGACTCGGCAAGACAATCAGACTCCCATCAACCACGAAGGAGTCTGACATGGAAACCAATCAAACCTGGGAACCCTGGAACAAAGGCAGGCTGGTCGGCCAAAAACCACCACTCAAGCCCAAGGACATCTGGGCCATCCGAATCCACCTCCAAAACGGAAACCGGGTTCGTGACTTGGCCATTTTCAACCTGGCGATCGACAGCAAGTTGCGTGGCTGTGATCTGGTGAATCTGCACGTTCGGGACGTGACGCACGGCAACCAGATGTTGCCCCGAGCAATGATTACTACAAGTTTGGGAGAGAAAGGGGTCTCCGTTCTGGGGAGTCCTACAATCGCAGCTCCGCCCTGGATTCGTTTAGCCGATGCAGCGGTTGGGATACTCTGGAAATAGCGGAGGCTCACGCACGGCGTGTGGAGATCAAGGTAATCAATGCTGAATATTTCTCAGAACATGAATTGGCCAACAACGAACTGGCTCAGTCAATCCAGCAACTCAAGGACGCAAAAGAGGAGGCGACTCAGGTGCTGTCTATCGCCAACAAGCAAGAATAGATAGCGTGACTTTTACCAAGGGAGGAAATATGTTTTGTTCACAATGCGGCAGTGAAAATCAACCAGCAGCACGTTTTTGTCAAAAATGTGGGGGCGCTTTATCGAGTGGGACCTCTAAGTCGATTGTGACGAATGACGCTAACCGAGCCTACCGACAATGTTCAAGCCAGGCCAAGACCGTGGCGCATGGCGTACTGGAACAGTTCGGCGTTGGTTTCGATGCCTAGTTTTCGCATCAGGCGCGACTTGTGCACGCTGACGGTTTTTACGCTGCAACCCAGGCTGGCGGCAATGCCGGCAGGGCTCTCGGCAGAGGCCAGCCGCTCAAGAATTTCCCGCTCGCGCCGGGTCAGCACGGCGGGAGAACGCTCGTGCGAATCGATGCGCTCGAACAGCAAGGCATCCGCCAGGCGCGGTTCCATAAAATTCCCGCCGGCAGCCACCATCCGTATGGCATGGAGCAGTACCTCCACGTCGGCATCCTTCGTGACATAACCGGCGGCGCCTGCACGGGCCGCCCGGGCTGCAATCTGCGGCTCGGCATGCATGCTTAGCACAACGATGCGCAACGAAGGCCGTACCTGCAAAAGCTTGGGGATAAGCTCGATGCCGCCCGCTGGCATGGTTATGTCCAGCAAAAGCACATCAATGTCCTTCCGGTGCATGGCCTTGAGGGTGTCCTGGCCGTTCTGACTTTCGCCGGCCACGGTCAGATCGCAGGTTGCGGCGGCGATCTGGCGAAGACCGTTGCGGACAACAACGTGGTCATCCGCAACCCATAGACGAATTTTTTTCATTCTTCTCCTTCCGAGTCGAGCGGCAAGTCGACTTCCAGCCGAGTGCCTTTTCCCGGCGCGCTGTTGATCCGCAGGTTCCCACCTGCTATTGCCGCCCGTTCCTGCATTCCGAACAGTCCCAAACCATTTCCATTCAGTCGAGCAGACCCGGGGTCAAAACCACGGCCGTCATCCTGCACGGAAAACCGCAGGTTCGTCGCGTCGCATGACAGATGGATCGACACGGACCGGGCTTGTGCGTGGCGCGCAATGTTGGTCAGCGACTCCTGGACAATGCGGAAGGCAGCCATGGCCTGGGGAGCGTTAATGGACGGGGGTTCACCGCTCACGGTCAGGCGGCAGGTGATGCCGGTCAGGTTGCGGAAATCTGCTGCCAATATCTCCAGGGCTGGCAGCAGGCCGTGCTCGACAACCGTAGAGCGCAGACTGGTGGAGAGGCGCCGCACGACGTCCGTGGTCTGGTCGAGCAGCTTGTCTATTTGTTCCGTGGTACGCACGACATCCGCCTTCTTCGGCTCGCCTCGAAGGCGCAACGCCGACAGGGCCATGCGCATGCCAGTCAGCAGCTGGCCCAACTCGTCATGAATCTCGCGCGCCACATGACGACGCTCGGCATCCCGTATGCCATCCTGGCGCGCCAGCAGGTCGGCAAACTGCTTCCTGGCGCGGCGCAACTCGTCCTCAATACGCCGGTTCTCGGTAAGATCGACGACCAGGACCACGAAACCGCGAACCTTGCCCTCGGCGTCGATGTCGGGGAGGTAGGAAGCATGCACCCAGCGCGGGCCACCATCCTGGTAGGGGAGTTCGGCTTCATATTCCACGCTCTCCCCTGCCAGGGCGCGGTGCATCCAGGGTGAAACCGCCTCCCAGGCGGCGTCGCCCAGCACATCCCGGACGGTTTTTCCCTCAATCGCCTGCGCCGGGTGACCGAACCAGCGTTCGTAAGCGCCATTGACCATTTTGTAGCGCAGGTCGGCATCCACGTAGGAGATCAGCGCCGGCACCGCGTTAGTGAGCAGGCGCAGAAAGGCATTCAGTTCCGCTATGCGCCGCTCTTTTTCCTTGCGTTCGGTGACGTCCTGCAGGTAGCCGTGCCACAACACGCTGCCATCCGTCTCCCGCACCGGCGTAGACCGCCCCTCGATCCAGCGCTCGCCCTTGATGGGGTGGTCGAAGCGCCATTCGTCATGCCATTGCGTCATGGCCAACGCCGACTCGCCCACCGATCTCATTACGCGCCCGCTGTCGTCAGGGTGAAAGCGGGCGAAGATGGCACTGGCGTCGTCAGCCACGTCCTCGGGCCGGATCCCGTAAAGGTCGAAGATCGCCGGGCTGGCATAGGGCATGGCAGTGCTGCCGTCCGGTCGCAGGAGGAACGTGCAGATGACACCCGGTACCGATGCCGCGAGTTTTTCCAGGGGGCTGCACATGTCAAAGCCGCCGCCCGGGGATTCCTTCCTGGTCGGCGGCTGCGTGGCATGCGCGTAGCAAGTTGACGCACCCTTTGGGGTTTTGTGACGACGGGGCGTATGCAAGTAAGCTTTTCCTTAGCTATTGAATAAGTATATATTTACCCCACTTTCAGCCGGACAAATACTAATTAATGGTGCTAGATGGGGCGCAAGGCAGGACAGGGGGCGGGCATGAACACCCGCCGGACGCCCTGCTTCGAAAGGCTATCACTTTTGGTGCCGGGTCGTATGGGGGACAGGCGGAAGCGGGCTTTTCTCGTGCCGCTGCGGCCCGGGTCAGGAGTTGACATGGGATCGTATGCCGTTGTGTGCCTCGATGACATGCGCGTTGCCTTGCCGTTGTCCTGCGTCGATAGCACGGTGCGGGCCGTCCAGGTTACGCGCTTGCCTGCCGCGCCGGAGATCGTTCTCGGCGTAGTCAACGTCCGGGGGCGCATCATCCCGGTCATCGACATGCGCCGCCGGTTTCACCTGCCGCATCGGGAAATAGGTTTGAACGACCGTCTCGTCATCGCGCGAACCTCCCATCGTCCGCTGGCCCTGGTGGCTGACGCCGTCAGCGGCATCGTCGAGTGTGCCGACACGGATTTCGCCGACGCCGGCAGCATTCTTCCCGGCCTTGGCTTCATCGAGGGTGTCGGCAGGCTCGACGACGGCCTGATCCTTATCCACAACCTGGATCGCTTCCTCTCGCTGGAGGAAGACGATGCGCTATCCAGGGCATTGGAAACGGCCGTAGACACGTGACGCTGCCCGACTCACAGCTGGCCAGGCTGAGCGAGCTGCTTGCCACACACCTCGGCCTGCACTTTCCGCGAGCGCGCTGGGCCGACCTGAATCGCGGCCTCGCCGCCGCCTCGTCCCGTCTGGGCATGCCGGATACGGAATCCTTCGCCCACCGGCTTCTCGCAGCCCCGCCGACACATCTGGAAATCGAAGCCCTTGCAGCCTGCATGACCGTGGGCGAAACCTACTTTTTCCGCGAAAGGCGGAGCCTGGATGCACTGGAACAGCACATCCTGCCGGAACGCCTGCGCGCGCGCGCCGCCGGGGAGAGAAGGCTGCGCCTCTGGAGTGCCGGCTGTTGCACGGGCGAGGAGCCTTATTCGATCGCGATGCTTCTCGATCGGCTGATTGCAAAAGACGACGCGTGGAATATCACGCTCCTGGCTACCGACATCAATCCCGTGTTCCTGCGCAAGGCCGCCGAAGGCGAGTACGGCGAGTGGTCATTCCGCGATACGCCGGAATGGATCAAGGATCGCTACTTTCGTCCCCAGAAAGATGGCCGATTCAAGCTTGACGAGCGGATCCGCAAGCGGGTGGCTTTTGCCCCCCTCAATCTGGCGGGCGACGATTACCCCTCGCTCACCACCGGCACCAACGCCATGGACGTCATCTTCTGCCGGAATGTGTTGATGTACTTCAACGCTGAACGGGCCAGGACAGTGATCGACAATCTCTATCGCGCGCTCGTCGATGGCGGCTGGCTCATCGTGAGCCCTGCCGAGACTTCAAGCGCCCTGTTTTCAGATTTCACCACCGTCGAGTTTGACGGGGCGACCCTCTACCGCAAGGATGCCAGCGCTGCGGCGCCACGTTTCGTAAGCCATGTATCGGCTCCGGTGGCGGATTCTTCGCAGGAATCCTGTCATTTGGCCGTGGTAAACATGCCGGCGGCGGAAACCTTCCAGCCCGTACAGGCAACAAGCCCGCCCGCTGACTCGGGCGGCGACAGCGTGCCGACGCCAGCGGAGCCGAACCAGCTGAGTCGCGCGGCGCGCGACTGTGCCAACAGGGGTCAGCTTGGCGAAGCCGCCGAATGGTGCCGCCAGGCAATCGCCGCCGACAAGTTCAACCCGGCCAACCAGTACCTGCTGGCCGTTATCCAGCAGGAGCAGGGACAGGGCGACAATGCCGTGCAGTCGCTCAAGCGTGCGCTCTACCTCGACCCCGGCTTCGTGCTCGCCCACTACGCGCTCGGCAACCTGTGCCAGTCGCAAGGGCGGCACGTCGAGGCGCAACGGCACTTCGACAATGCCTTGGCCGCGCTGCGGACACATCCGCCCGACGAGATTCTTCCCGAGGCGGATGGCCTGACCGCCGGCCGGCTCGCGGAAATGATCGAATCGATGCAATCGAGCAGACCGAAACTCGCCGCCATCCTGTAATCACGGTGCACGATCAACAACAAGAAAGGGAAACTCAGCATGGCCACTGGCAAGACAATCCCATCTGTGGCTGGAAAACGGGCGCGGATAGACTGGCCTGAAATCAGGCAGCGCCTGGAAACCGCGAGTGCCTCGATCGAGCATGCCGCGCTGCCGAACCCGGAAGAGACCCGGCGCATCCTGAAAGCACGCGCCCAGGCGCTCGGCCGCAAATCCGAAGCAGCGGAGGCCATTGGCGAGCGCATCGAAGTGGTGGAATTCATGCTCGCCCAGGAGCGCTATGCAGTCGAATCGGAACATGTTCGCGACGTCTATCCGCTGGAACACCTGACGCCGGTGCCCTGCACGCCGGCCTTCGTGCTCGGCATCGTCAATCTGCGCGGCG
>JAHJNP010000283.1 GCA_018820745.1 Gammaproteobacteria bacterium | reverse complement strand
GGCGCTTGCTACGGGTCGCGGCAAAAAAGCCGTAGGCGGTGTTGAGCGCATACAGGCCGAGCACCGTCAGCATCGGCGCCGCCATCGGCACCACCATGAAGCGCGACCAGGCTGCACCGTAGGCGGCCAGCAGCAAGGCCAGCATCACCATGCTGGCAGCCAGCCCGATGGTCGGCCCGAAACGCAGCAGCACCGCCGTCAGCAGGGCGCCCAGCAGCAGCACGGCGGCCAGCCGTGCGTCATCCGCCCACGGCGGCGTGGCGCGGATGGTGCCGTCGAGGATGCCGGCGATCAGGTGGGCATGGATCTCGACTCCCGGAAAGGCGTTGGAAAACGGCGTCACCCGCAGGTCGGCCAGGCCCGGGGCGGTCGACCCCAGCAGCACGATGCGGTTTTCCAGCTGCGCCAGCGGCGCCTTGCCTGCCAGCACATCGGCCGCCGACAGGTAGGGAAACGGCGCGCCGGCGCGGTACGGCACATGCACGCTGCCGTCCACGCTCAGGGGCATGCGAATGCCGCCCACTTCCAGCCACGGCGACAGATATTGCCGGCCGAGCACCGACTGCCGGTCAACGCCGGCATTGGCCGGATCGCCACCGAACGCTACCCGCAGGGTGGAAGCCGACAGCGCCAGGTAATAGCCTGCGCCATACCGGCTGACCAGACTCATCTGGCGCGCCGTTCCATCCTCGTCGGCACGCATGTTGAAAAACCCTGCGCCCTGCGCCGCCTGCTGGAAAGCGGCCAGATTCGCGCCATAGCCGGTGGGCGGCGGCGTACCCGGCTGCAGCGGGTCGAATGCGGCGGCCGGCAAGGAAGGCTGCGACAGCAGGCCGGTTTTGGCATCACCGTAGCCTTGCGGAATGAAGTAATAACCCAGGGACAGCGGACGTTCGGCGAGCACCTGCGCAAAGCGGGCGTCGTAGTCGAGGCGCGGCGCCAGCTTTTCGAGTGCCGCCCTGAAATCGCGGCTGCCCGCCAAATCACGGTACGCCAGTTGTTTGAGGGTGTCGAGGCCCGAACTCGTGTCCGGTTCGGCAAACACCACGTCGAAGCCGACCGCCGCCACGCCATAGTGGTCGAACAACTGTTCGACCAGCGCGGTCATGGTGTCGCGGCTCCACGGCCAGCGGCCGAGGCGTTTCAGGCTGGCCTCGTCGATGTCGAGGATGGCCACGCGATCATCCACCCCGGCCGGCGCAGTACGGATCAGCCAGGCGTCATACAGCCAGGCCTCGGCGCGCTGCATGGGGGCGATGTGGAGCAGTCCCGCAACGTGCGCCGCGATCAGCAAAACAAACAGCGCAGACAGCCCTGCCTGCGCCAGCCTGGACAAGACGCGCTTCACCGGATGCGGTAGAAACGGTCGGCCAGTTCCTTGCCGCGGACGGTATCGAGACGTCCATCCACCGCCTCGCCCAGCGCTGCGAGGCGATCGGCCGGATGCGGGTGGGTTTTATAGAGCAGGCTGGTGCGGTTGTCCCCTGCAGGCAAGGCCGCCATATCCTGCAACACGCTGGGCAGTCCCCACGGGTCGTAGCCGGCGCGCGCGGCATACACCATGCCGACGCGATCCGCCTCGTGTTCGGCGTTCTTGTCGAGCCCGCGCGCCATGATTTCGGCGCCGTTGCCGATCAGGTTCTGCACCACCTGGTCGCTATCCTTCGCCTTGCTGCTGGCGGCCTGCCCCAGCGCCCCGATCAGGCTGGATTGCTTGAGCACCTTGAGGTGATGCTTCTGCGTGACATGGGCGATCTCATGCCCCAGCACGCCGGCCAGCTCGGCCTCGGTGTCGAGCAGGCGATACAGGCCCTTGGTCACGAAGATGTAGCCCCCGGCGCGGCAAAGGCGTTGATGGCCTCGGTGTCGAGCACGCCGAAATGCCAGGTGACCTCCTGGCGCCCGCTCTGCAGCGCCACCCAGTTGCCGACCAGGTTGACATAGTTCTGCAGCTTGTCGTCGCGCACCAGCGGCACCGCGCCCAGCAGGTTGCCGGAAATCTGTCGGCCGATGCGGTTTTCCTCTTCAAGCGAGTAATCGCCGAACAGCGCAAAACCCAGCTGCCGGGCATCGATTTTCTGATTGGCCGGCGGCGGGCTCGCGGCGGCACTTTGCGCTGCAGCAGGGTCCGATGGCGTTGTTTGGGCTGGGGTCTGCTGCGTCGGTTTATCCTTGTTCAGCTCTTTGTTCAAGCGCTCTTCGAGCAATTTACCGAAGTCGAATCCGGCTGACGCGCTGCTGAAGGAAACCAGCGAAACGGCCAATAGCATCAGTTTGATTTTCATCAGTTGTTCCCCCACGGTGACGAGGACTGCTCGGGCTGGGGCTTGGGCAACTCCGCCACCTTGACCGCGACCAGACCGGACTGGCGGGCAAAGCTTCTCGCCTGCGCCGCCGTCACGTTCAGGGCGTTCAGCCGCGCCAGTTCGTCGGCATTGAACTTGGCCTGTTTCAGGTCTTCGTCGTTCAGGCCGCGCAGGCCCGCCACCGCGACCACGCGGCTGGGGTCTGACCGCGTGGTCGCGGCCCCCACCACGTCGCCCACTCCGGCTTTCCCCAGTCCGCCCGCTCCCGCGCGCACCGAGAGCAGCCGAATCCAGCCGGTGGTTTTGCCCGAGGTTACGCGCAGCCAGCCCCCCTGCTTGGCGAGGATGTTGACGCTGGCACCTTTGGCCACACTTCCTACCACCGTGGCGCTTGAACTGGGCTGACTATAGAGCTTCTCATTGCGCAAGGCCGTGCCGGGCGCGGCCCAGGCAGTCGCCGAGGCGACGCACAGCAGCAGCGCGGCTGCCGGGATCAAGGATGTTTTCATCGTCTATCTTCTCCATCTGAAGCAAAACTGCATGAACCGCCATTCTATGGCGCAAGCGGCTTTTATGGCGTTAAGATGCCGCGATGAATTTTCTCGCGGCTTCCATCGAATCGCTCGGCGCCAAGGTCGTCGGCTGGTTCACCGTCGGTTACGCCATGTTTGCCTTCCTGGCCAAGGCCGGCTTGCTGCTGCTGGACCGCACCACCTGGAACCGCGCCACCTTCGACGTGGTCGTGAAGCAGGTCTACTTTACCGCGGTGCAGATCCTGCCTGTTTTTCTCGGCTACGCGCTGGTCATTTCGTGGCTCATCATCACCATCATCCTGTCCACCGCACGCGACTTCGGCCTCACCGCATTCGCCAGCGAAATGACCATACGCGTGCTGGTGCTCGAACTGCTGCCTTTCCTGACTGCGCTCTTCGTCGCCCTGCGCTCCGGCAGCGCGATCAACACCGAAGTGGCGCTGATGCAGGTCAACAATGAATTGGATGCACTGGCGCACTGCAAGGTTCCGCCGATGCAGTTCGAGTTTCTGCCGCGGCTGATCGGCGGCGTGGTCTCGGTCGTCATCCTGGCTGGCCTGGCCGGCCTGCTCGCCCTGTTGATGGGCTACCTCGCCATCTACGGCGTGAGCACGGCGGGCTTCGAGCCGTACACCCAGACCATCGCAAAAATCTTCGATTTCAAGATCATGGCCGGGCTGATCGTCAAGTGCGCGCTGTTCGGGCTGGCGGTCACCCTGATCCCGGTCACCGCCGGGCTCGAAACGCCGAAAAAACTCTTCATGGTTCCGGTCTCCGTGCTGCGCGGCATGATGCGGGTGTTCTTCGCCATTGTGACGATCGAGGTGGTGTCATTAGCGCTCAAATACATCTGACCCCGTTTGCCGACCGCGCCGCGCTGATGGCTGCAATTGCCGTCCTGCCAGAAGACGTGGCGCGTGTTGCACTCGATCTGCCACTGCGGGCGAATCTGTCGGCGCTCGAAAACATTGCGCTGATTCCGCTGTATCAACGCCATTACGACGCTGCCGAATCGACCCGGCAGGCGCAGGCCATGCTGGACCAACTGGGCCATGCCGGGATTGCGTTGCTGCGCGACCCCGATATGACGCCGGCCGAGCGCTTTGTCACCCAGCTGGCGCGCGCGCTCATCCTCAAGCGCCCGCGCCTGGTGATCGACCGTCCCGGTGCCATGCTTTACGATGAGCCTTATCCCGCCTTCATCGGGCAACTGGCGGCGCGGGAAGACATGACAGGCACCTGGGAAATTTACGACTTCAGTTGGAACCAGGTTCTCTATAACCAGGCACTTGATTCGGAATGAACAAACTACATTTCAAGGTCGGATTGTTTGCCGCCGCCTCGCTGCTGCTGGCGGGCGCATTCGTGGTGTATCTGCTGCATGCGCGCGGCTTTTTTGAAGACACCTTCCACCTGCAACTGGCCGCAGCCAGCGCCGATGGCGTCGCACCCGGCGTGCCGGTGGTGTTTTCCGGCATCGAAATCGGCCGCGTCACCACGCTCGGGCTCAATGAAGCGGGCGGCATCATCATTCACGCCACTTTCCTCGAACGCAATGCAAAATGGCTGAAGGAGAATAGTACTTTCACCCTCGACAAACCCCTGGTCGGCGGCGCCAAGATCCGCGTCGACTCGCCCGATCTCGACGCCCCCGCGCTGCCCGACAACGCCACCATGCTGCTGCTCACCTCCGACATCAGCAAGGAGATTCCGGCACTGGTCGAACGGGTCAAGGCGGTTCTCGACAACGTCGAGCACCTCACCCGCAAGGACGGCGAAATCAATGCCACCCTGGCCAACCTGCAGACAGTGACCTGACGCATGACCGGCGAATACGGCATGCTGGAAAGCATCCTCGGCAGTCCGGAAAAGGCCCGCGCGGTGACCGACTCGCTCGACGGCATCCGCGTTCTCATCGGCAGGCTCGACAGCCTGGCGCTTAAAGTGGACGGCATGGCCGTAAAAGCGGATCAATGGCTGTTTGCGCCAGACGGCGTGGCCGAGCAGACACACGAATCGCTGGCCCAGATACGGCTGATGCTGAATGACGCGCAATCCAGCCTGAAAAAAGCGGACGCCATGATGACCAACGCGGTGGCGATTTCCGCCGACGTCAAGGAAGGCACGCAAGACATCGCCACGCTGCGCGCCGAAATCGACGATGCGGTGAGCAAGGCCAACGCGCTGGTCAACAAGATCAACAAGATGTGGCCGTTTGCGCGCGAGCCCGAGGTGAAGCTGCCATGAAGACCCTGCTCGCCCTCGCCTGTCTGGTTGCGCTCACGGCCTGCAGCGGCGGCCCGCCGCCCCCCGACTGGAAAACCGATGCGGCTGATCTGATCGAGCGTTACCAGAAGCATGCCCTGCTGGGCGAAAACACCCTGGCCGAGCGCTATTTCCAGCGGGCTGTTGGCGCCACCGGCGGCGCCGGCCGCGTCGCCGAGACCGCGCGCCTGTGGCTGGTGCGCTG
>JAHJNP010000282.1 GCA_018820745.1 Gammaproteobacteria bacterium | reverse complement strand
GTCGAATACTGGGAAAAGCGTGAGCGCGAGGCCAAGGCCAAAGCGGCCGCCCCCCGCAGCTACGGCGACCGCGGCAACAGTGCGCGCCCCGGCCAGCCGCGCGGTCCCAGCAATGATGCCAACCGGGGCGGTGGCAATCGCGTCGGCGTGCGGGGGCGTTTCAAGGACTGATCGCTCGCACGATCAAGGGCCGTAGAAAGGGGGGTTTCACGTGAAACCCCCCTTTTTTTGTCGGCGCGGCGGCCTGGACAAGCGGCAGCTTGAGCCGGCGGTCGTTGCGACCAGGACCCGACACTGGGCGTTCGGGCCAAGGTTCGCCAGGGGCGGGCGAGGAGCCGAGGTTGTTGCGGCGCGCCGCCCGCGGTCAGGGCGATGTCCGGCTGCAGGTTTGCGTTAGGCCGGCGAGGCGGTTGAAGTGGCAGACCTGGTCTCGGCCGTTGTTCTTGGCGGCGTAGAGCGCTTGGTCCGCCTGGTCGAGCAGTTCGGCCAGCACCCGGGATGCTTCGTGCTTATGCGTTTGCGGCGCGAACGTGGCGACGCCGATGCTGATGGTGACGGGGGCTTTCATGTTTTCGATGGCGGCAACCGCCCCGCGCAGGCGTTCTGCTGCCATCAGGCTTTCGGGTTCGGTCAGGCCGAGCGCAGCCACGACAAACTCCTCGCCGCCATGGCGTGCCACAATATCGTTTTCCCGGGCGGTGGCCTTGAGTGTGGCGGCGACCGCTCGCAGTACACGGTCGCCTTCGGCGTGACCGAAGCGGTCGTTGACCTGTTTGAAATAATCGAGATCGAGCATCAGCAAGGTGGTGTTTTCCTGTCTGCGGTGCGCGGTTTTGAGCATTTGTCCGGCGTGCTCATAAAATGCGCGCCAGTTGTACAGGCCGGTCAGGCCGTCATGGTTGGCGAGCAATTCAAGTTCCGCATGCAGTCTCCGGAGTTCAGCAGTTTGCCGTTCGCGCTCGTCTTCTGCGGCCTTGCGCTCGGTGATGTCGCGCACGACGCAAAGGGTGTAGTGGCAGCCATCGACGATCATTGGGCTCAGCATGATGTCGACCGGGAGCTCGCCGCCGTGCTTGCGCTGGGCAAAGAGTTCGACGGCGGCGCCCATCTCCCGGCTGTGCGCCTCGACCATGAACTCGGCACGGTGGCTGGCGTGCTGCGCGGAAAAGCGCGGTGGAACCAGCATCTCGACCGGCTGGTCGATCAGCTCGCTGCGGTCGTAGCCGAACAGGGTTTCAGCTTGGGCGTTCGCCAGGGTAATGCGTCCCGCTGGATCGATCAGCAGCAGCGCATCCGGCGTGTATTCGAAGATGCTTTGATAGACTTTCATCATGAGTCGGTGCATTGAATAAGGCCGGAAGCTCGCTGATCCGCGCTGCGTAGCGCTTACCAATTCCGGCGCCGTACTTATTCGCTGCCTATGCAAAGCATGGGGGATGGGGCCATACATTATGGAAAAATTCAGAAGCGGTCAATCACACATTCGGCCCGCCTGGCGCTGGATCAGCGAACGTGGGCTGCTGGTCATGACGGGTGATGAGACGCTGGCGCGTTATGAGGCACTTCTTACGCTGAATCGGCCGGAAGTTGAAGACATTATCCCGGCAGATGGCAGCCTGTTTGTGGTTTTCAGGCGCGGCGAGACGATCTCGGCGGATTTGCGGGCGGCGTTGGCGGGGTCGGTGGAGCGCATGTCGGTGGTAACCGGGGCGCTGCATGAAATTGCGGTCGAGTACGGCGGAGCTGCGGGGCCGGACTTGCCGGCCCTGGCAGAACAGGCGTGCATGGATGAGGCGACCTATGTCAATAGCCATGCCGCAGTGGAATACGTGGTCGCGTTTCTGGGGTTTCAGCCGGGGTTCCCGTACCTGCGTGGGCTGCCCCGTGCTCTGCACGCGCCCCGCCGGGCGTCGCCGCGACTACGGGTGGCTGCCGGCAGCGTGGCGATTGGCGGGGCGTTCACCGGGATTTATTCGGCCAGCGGCCCCGGCGGCTGGCAGATCATCGGCCATGCAGCGGCCGTCATGTTCGACCCACAGCGCGACGTGCCGGCCCTGCTGATGGCGGGCGACCGTGTGCGCTTCGTGCCTCGATGATCGAGGTGCTGCGGGCCGGCCAGTGCGACCTGGCGATGGATCAGGGTCGGCCGGGCTGGGGCGCGTTTGGCGTGCCTGCCGGCGGCGCGGCGGATCCGTTTGCGCTGGCGGCGGCCAATCGGCTGGTGGGCAACGACGAGGCGGCAGCGGGACTTGAAATCGCCCTGAAGGGGCCCGGCCTGCGGTTTCCGTTGGGGGGCATCGTGGCGCTTACCGGCGCCCGCTTCGCAGCGACGCGCAGCGGGGGGGCGGCGGTCGGGTGGAACGAACCCCTGTTTCTGGCGGCAGGCGAGACCCTGAACCTGGAACGGGCAGAAGCGGGTTGCCGCTGCTGGCTCGCGGTGCGTGGCGGGCTGGCGCTGCCGCGGCTGATGGGCAGCCGCAGCACGTTTTTGCCGGCCGCATTCGGCGGCTATCAGGGCCGTGTGCTGCGGGCGGGAGATGTGCTGGCAAGCGGCGCATCGCCGGGCGGAATGCGTTTGCTGCGTGCGCGACCCCCCTCCAGCGAACGGGACATGCCGTTGCGCGTGGTAGCGGGGCCGCAGGCCCGCCAGTTCGACGCCGCCGGTCTGCTGGCGTTTTTTGCTGGAAACTATCGGGTGGGCGCGGCGTCAGACCGCCGCGGCTTGCGGCTCAGCGGGCCGGCGGTGACGCATGCGCGGGCCGAGTTGCCGTCGCAGGGCGTGCTGCCGGGTGCGGTGCAGGTGCCGCCTGACGGCCAGCCGATCATTCTTGGCTGGGATGGCCCGGTAACCGGCGGCTATCCAGTGATCGCCGGGGTGATCGCCGCCGACATGCTTAAACTTGCGCAATTGCGGCCGGGTGATGCGGTGCGATTTTCGACCATCGACCTTGAGCGGGCCCGATCACTGGCCGCCGCAGGGCAGTGGGAAATCGAGGAACGGGCATGATCGAACTTAATGCAGACATCGGCGAAGGCTGCGACGACGCCAGCCTGATGCCCTATCTGGCGCGGGTGTCGATTGCCTGCGGCGGCCATACCGGCGACGCCGCCAGCATGACGGCCGCGCTGCGTCTGGCGGCCGAGCATGGTGTGGCGGCTGGCGCCCATCCGGGCTACCCCGACCGCGCGCGCTTCGGCCGCCAGGCCCTGGCGGCATCGGAAGACGAAATTGCCGCGTGGGTGATGCAGCAGACCGAGTTACTGGCTGAACAGGCGGCGCGGTTGGGCATCCGGCTGGCGCACGTCAAGCCGCACGGTGCACTGTACAACGTGGCGGCGCGCGATGCGGGCGTGGCCCGGGCGATCGCGCGCGCGGTGGCGGCACTCGATCCGGCGCTGGCCCTGGTGGGCCTGTCCGGGTCGCAGCTGATAGCGGCCGGGCAGGGCGCTGGCTTGGCCGTGCTGCACGAGGCGTTTGCCGATCGCCGTTATCAGCCCAATGGCCAACTTGTTTCACGTGAAACCACCGGCGCGCTGATCGTCGATTCGCAGGCGGCGTCCGAGCAGGCCCGTGCGCTGGCACACGGCAGGCCGGTCGGCACGGCTGGCGGCGGCGCGATTCGCGTCAGGGTCGACACGATCTGTCTGCACAGCGATACCCCCAATGCATTAAATATTGCCCGGGCCGTCCATGCTGCCCTCAATCACGGATAATTCCGCCCCTAACCCCTAACCCCTAACCCCTAACCCCTAACCTACTATGCCGCTGCTTACCTTTGACCGACTTGAACTCGCCTATGGCCACTGGCCGCTGCTCGACGGCGCTTCGCTGGTGGTCGAGGCGGGCGAGCGCATCGGCCTGATCGGCCGCAATGGCACCGGCAAGTCCAGCCTGCTGAAAATCATTGCCGGAATCAACCCGCCGGATGCCGGAGACATTTGGCGCAAACCGGCCCTGAAGCTGGCGTATGTGCCGCAGGAGCCGCAGTTTGAGCCCGGTCATACCGTCTTCGAGGCAGTGGCCGAAGGCGTCGGTGCAGCGCAGAAACTGCTGGCCGAATACCATGCCGTGGCGCATGCGATGGCGGAAGGCGACGAGACGGTGTACGCCGATTTCGAACGCTTGTCGCACGAACTGGAGCTGGCCGATGCCTGGCGGCTCAACAGCCGGGTGGACGAAACTCTGCAGCGACTGGGGCTGGACGCCGACCGTGCAGTCGACACCTTGTCCGGCGGCCTCAAAAAGCGCGTCGCGCTGGCGCGCGCGCTGGTCACCGACCCCGAATTGCTGTTGCTGGACGAGCCCACCAACCATCTCGATTTTTCTGCCATCGAGTGGCTGGAAGGCCTGCTCAGGGACTTCAAGGGCGCGCTCCTGTTCATCACCCATGACCGGCGCTTTCTGGACAACGTCGCCAACCGTATCGTCGAGCTCGACCGCGGCCAGTTGCGCGAATACCAGGGCAACTTCACCGCCTATCAGGCCAAAAAAGCCGAGCAGCTGGAAATCGAAGCGGTGCATAACCGCAAGTTCGACAAGTTCTGGAAGCAGGAGGAGGTCTGGATCCGCAAGGGCGTGCAAGCCAGGCGCTGCCGCGACGAAGGCCGGGTGCGGCGACTCGAGGCCTTGCGCCTCACCCGCGAGGCGCGCATGGGCCGTGCCGGCCAGGTCGGCTTCCAGATCGACGCGGGCGACCGTTCCGGCAAGGTGGTGGCCGAACTCGAGCACGTCACCTACGGTTACGACGACCGGATTTTGATCCGCGACTTTTCCGGCACCTTGCTGCGCGGCGACAAGCTGGGCCTGCTCGGCCCCAACGGCGCCGGCAAGACCACCCTGATCCGCCTGATTCTGGGCGAGTTGCAGCCGCAATCCGGCAAGATCCGGCAGGGCACCAAGCTCGAAGTGGCGTACTTCGACCAGTTCCGCAACCAGCTGAACGACGACGCGACGCTGATCGACACGATTTCGCCCGGCTCCGACTTTGTCGAAATCGGCGGGCAGAAAAAGCACGTCATCAGCTATCTGGAAGACTTCCTGTTCCCCGCCGAGCGGGCGCGCGCCAAGGTGTCGGCACTCTCCGGCGGCGAGCGCAACCGGCTGTTGCTGGCGCGCCTGTTCGCCCGTCCGGCCAACCTGCTGGTGCTGGACGAGCCGACCAACGACCTCGACATCGACACCCTGGAGTTGCTCGAGCAGCTGCTGCAGGAGTACAGCGGCACCGTGCTCATCGTCTCGCACGACCGCACCTTTCTCGACAACGTCGTCACCCAGTCCGTCGTGTTCGAGGGCGACGGCAAGCTGACCGAGATCGTCGGCGGCTATGCCGACTGGCAGGCGTGGAAAGCGCAGCAGGTCAAGGCCGCCCAACAGCCTGCCGGCGCCAAGGCCCCACCGGCGACCGCGTCGCCCAGGCCCGCTGCCAAATCCAGCCTCAGCTACAGGGAGGCGCGCGAACTCGAGGCCCTGCCGGTGCAGATCCAGGCGCTGGAAGCCGAGCAGGCGACGCTTGCAGCCCGGCTGGCCGACCCCGCGCTGTATCAGGACCCGCCGCAGGAGGCGGCAGCGCTGCAGGCGCGCACGGAGGCCATCGAGGCCGAATTGCTCGACGCGCTGGCGCGTTGGGAAGCGCTGGAGGCGAAACAGGCCGGATAGCGCGGATGTTTCACGTGAAACGAACGCCGGCAGCGGGTAAAATGCGTCCATGAATTTCCCCGAGTCCTTCGATGTCATCGTTATAGGCGGTGGTCACGCCGGCACCGAAGCCGCGCTGGCCGCCGCGCGCCTGGGCGTGAAGACGCTGCTGCTGACGCACAACATCGAAACCCTCGGCGCCATGTCGTGCAATCCGTCGATCGGGGGCATCGGCAAGGGGCATCTGGTCAAGGAGGTCGACGCGCTGGGCGGCGCGATGGCGCTGGCCACCGACGAGGCGG
>JAHJNP010000281.1 GCA_018820745.1 Gammaproteobacteria bacterium | reverse complement strand
CGCAACGCCAAGAGCTATATGTTTGCCATCATCGGCGCCGAATACCTCCTCAAGCTGCTGCCGCGCGGCACCCACGACTACGCCAAGTTCATCCAGCCCGCCGAGCTCGCCCGCATGGCGCGCGAAGCCGGGCTCGACACCCAGGAACTGATCGGCATGACCTACAACCCGCTGACCAAGGTGTACAAGCTGGAAGCCGACACCGACGTCAACTACCTGCTGGCGACCCGCCGCGGGGATTGAACATGGGAATGACAGTGAAGCTTGATGGCATCAAGGCGGTGCTGTTCGATCTCGACGGCACCCTGGTCGACACCGCGCCCGACCTTGGCTACGCCCTCAACCTGCAGCGCGCAAACCACGGCCTGCCGCCGCTGGCCGACGCAGTGATCCGCCCGCAGGCCTCGCACGGTGCGCGCGGCCTGCTCGGCCTCGGCTTCGACCTGCACCCCGACGACGCGCGCTTTGCCCGCATGCGCGAGGAATTCCTGCTGCTGTACGCCGACAACATCTGCCGCCACTCGCGCCCCTTCCCCGGCATCCTCGACCTGCTGGCCGAACTCGAAGCACGCGGTCTGAAGTGGGGGGTGGTGACCAACAAGCCGGCGGCCTTTACCGAACCCCTGATGTCCGTCCTTGATCTGGCAGAGCGCGCCGCCTGCATCGTCTCCGGCGACACCTGCCCGCAGTCCAAGCCGCACCCGGCGCCGATGCTATGCGCCGCCGAACTGTGCGGCGCGACGCCTGCGCAATGCCTCTACCTGGGCGACGCCGAACGCGACATCCAGGCCGCCAGCGCCGCCGCCATGCCCGCGCTGGTCGCCGCCTGGGGCTATCTCGACGCCGCTGACCAGCCGCATACCTGGGGGGCGCACGCGCAAATCCGCCACCCGGCCGAAACCCTTGATTACCTGGGAAGCTGAGCGATGGCCTACTACAGCCTGATCAAGAACCTGCACCTCGCCACCATCGTCCTCAGCCTGGCGCTGTTTGTCCTGCGCGGCGCCTGGATGATCGCCGCCTCCCCGCTGCTGCAGGCGCGCTGGGTGCGCATCGTCCCGCACGTCATCGACACCCTGCTGCTGGCCAGCGGCATCGGCCTGGCCGTGCTGATCCAGCAATACCCGCTGGTGCACGGCTGGCTCACCGCCAAACTCCTCGCGCTGATCCTCTATATCGGGCTCGGCACCCTTGCCCTCAAGCGCGGCAAAACCCGCGGCCAGCGCATCGCCGCCTGGATCGCCGCCCTGCTGGTATTCGGCTACATGGTGGCGGTCGCGATAGCGCACGACCCCTTCCCCTTCGGGCAGTAAACCGCCCCGCAGAAAAAGCGTTCGCGCCTAAACTTTCGCCGGAACTTTTTATCTGGCTCCCCCTCTATGCAGTACACTTGTTTTAGATGCACATGGGGGCCGACCTGGCTTCGACGTGGGTCGCAAAGCAGAGTAGGGCATACCGAGGGTCAGAGCACCTCGTAAATCCAACTGAAAAAAACTTAGTCGCAAACGACGAAAACTACGCCCTAGCCGCTTAAGGTCTAGGACTCACACCGGATCGTTCATGGGCCGGGCCGGCGCAAGCCGACAGTGAGTTAATTCACATGAAACCGCGTTTATCCGGGTCGCTTGGATAAACGTTAAATCAAGGCGACTCGGCGAGATCCAGCCTGTTCGGCGGGCGTGATGGAGCTTAAAGCACAAAAACACCGGACTAAGTATGTAGAACTGCCTGTAGAGGGCTTGCGGACGGGGGTTCGATTCCCCCCGGCTCCACCAACACCCAAACCCCAGCCGGAAACGGTTGGGGTTTTTTATTGCCCGACACGCCAGTTGGCGAGGTTCCATACGGGTTGCCAGGATGGGGAAAATGCTCGGGCAAGGCCCAAAAGTTGAAAGCGGTCTGGTGGCCTTTAATGAGTTGCAGGAGTCCATGAAGGCGCTGAACCGCGCCAGATTGGGTGTAAATAGGTGTCTATTTGGTACGCTCGACATTCAATTTCCCGTTCGGGAAATTATGGCAAGACTATAGCCTAAGAGCACACATAATTCCCGATCGGGAAATATAGCTTGCGCAGAGGCGAGTTCTGGTTGATAATTTCCCGAACGGGAAATAGAGCAAGCCATGACATCCATTCGATCACCTCAACAACTCGGCGATGCACTTCGTGCTGCCCGCAAGCAGCTCGGGCTGACGCAGCCCCAGTTGGCCCTGGCGGCAGGGGTTGGTGTGCGCTTCATCGTCGATCTTGAAGCGGGCAAGCCCACCTTGCGACTTGAGAATGTTCTGCGGGTCATTGATGCCTTGGGTGGAGAGCTCCAGCTGAGCGGATTGCCATCCGTTGCTGCCGAAGACCAACATAAGGGCAGCGACCATGCCGCATGAGCTGGAAGTCTGGTTATTCGCCGACCGCGTAGGCACCTTGGCACTGGTCGATGGACGACTGAATTTTTGCTACGCCCCCGGCTGGCTATCGCTGCCGAACGCCGTTGCCTTGTCAGTCTCGCTGCCCTTGCAAGCGGAGCCGTTCGATGATCGCAAGACTCGCCCCTTCTTTGCCGGTCTGCTGCCCGAAGGGCAGATGCGCCGCTTGATTGCACAGCAGTTCCAGGTTTCGGGTCAGAACGACTTTGCCCTGTTGGACCGGATCGGTGGCGAATGCGCCGGGGCGGTGACGTTCCTGGAGCCCGGGCAGGCTTTACCTGCATCTACCCATGGTGATGACGTTCAATGGCTGAGCGATGAGGAAGTTGTTGCCATCCTGGATGAATTGCCGCGCCGCCCCATGCTGGCGGGAAAAGACGGACTACGGCTTTCCCTGGCTGGTGCCCAGGACAAACTGCCGGTGGTTTTTGATGGCGCCTGCATTGGCCTGCCTCGCAATGGCACACCCAGCTCCCACATCTTGAAGCCCGCTATCCATGCCGTTGAGGACAGTGTGACCAACGAGGGTTTCTGCTTGGCACTGGCTGAGGCCTTGCAACTCAAACCCGCCAAATCGAAGATTCACTCCGTTGGAGATCGTCCGTTCTTGCTGATTGAGCGCTACGACCGGGTCGCGGATGCGCAAGGACACTGGCAGCGCCTTCATCAAGAGGATTTTTGCCAGGCACTGGGTATCGCGCCCGAAATGAAGTACCAAAACGAAGGAGGGCCAGATCTGTCGCAATGCTTCGATCTGGTACGCCGTGTCACGCGCCCCAGTGCGCCACAGATCCTTCGCTTGCTCGACTATGTGATCTTCAATGCACTGATCGGCAATCACGATGCGCACGCCAAGAATTTCTCACTGCTGTACTCGGGCAAAACAGTCCTGGCACCGTTCTACGACACGCTCTCGACAGCGGTGTATCCAACATTGACGCCCAAGATGGCGATGAAGATCGGCAACAAGTACAAATTCAGCGAAGTCCAGGCGCGGCACTGGGATCAGTTTGCAGAAGACGTCGGGCTTTCCAGGGCACAGACAAAAAGGCGCATTCTGGAGTTGGCAAAGTCACTGCCAGCCACCGCTCGCAAGCTCCAATCCGACCCTGGACACAGCTTTGCCGGCAATGCAGTGGTTGAACGAATCATTGCCTTGATTGAACAACGCTGCGCCCTGACGATTCGGCGGCTCACCGACCCTGCCGCCGAAAGTGAAGAGGCCACCGAACCGTCTTCTTGAGCCACCGGACGGACGCGGGTTCGATTTCGGATTCGGGAATTGAACTGGCCCCAGAAAGCAGACGAGGTTGAGGGCCTTTTCCGGCGACCAACCGTGCGTATCATTTGCCAGGCTCGAGGGCTTTTCGATTGAATTCGCAATGGTTCGCAGCAGCCCGCAGCGCTTCGATTCCGTACTTTCAATAGTCGTTTGGTGCGGGGTTCCACCCCACCACCAACACCCAAACCCCAGCCGGAAACGGTTGGGTTTTTTCTTTTTGCGCACGCCAGACATTCCGTCGGTTCGAACCGCCTGGAACCTTGCTTTCCGTTGCATCTAACACTACATTAGTAGCAACTGAAACGATCTTTGCGAGGTTACATCATGAACCAAGCAGCCGCAGCCTTCAACCAAGGCGACCAAAACCGTGGCGCGCTGGCCAGGATGGTGACGCGTGCCTTCGAGCATTGGAAGCTTGGAACGGAGGAGCAGCTCGCCATGCTGGGTCTGGCGACAAACAACCGGGCGGCATTGGGCCGCTACCGTCGCGGCGAGCCCCTGGCCGCAAACCGGGACTTGCTGGAGCGCGCCGGTCACGTATTGGCGATTCACAAGAATCTCCGCCTGATCTTCCCGCAGGACATAGACCTCGCCTACGCCTGGATGACCCAGCGCAACAAAGCCTTCGATGGTCTTACGCCTGTAGATGTAATCAAGGAGTGGGGCTTTGCCGGGATGCTCATGGTCCGGGCTTATCTTGACCGGGTTCGTGGTAGTTGATGGAGGCGTTCTTCGCGGGGCTGCCGCTTGCCGACGTGCACCAGGATCTGGCGCGCAACATCAAGTCCATCCGCGTTTCCCAAAACCTGTTCGACGACCTCTCGGACGACCCGGCCGACTGGGAAATTGCCCAACAACACGAGCTCGCCACCAAGCCGCACACCTACGAATCGCCGACGACCATTATCGACCGTCCCTTCGAGGAGGCCGACTGGCTCAATGCAATTGAGTTTCCCTTCCGCAACTGGGCGTCCAGTCGCTTCTGCGATGGCAGTTTCGGCATCTGGCATGGGTCGGACACGGTGGAGACAACGGTTTACGAAACCGTGCACCACTGGCGTTACAGCTTTCTCGCCGACGCGGGCTTTGATGACCTGGTGACCCGAGGAACGCGCGACAGCATAACGGGGGAACGCAAGGTGTACTGGGTGCGCTGCGATGCGGCACTGTTGGACCTGAGGGCGCGAGCCGCGGAATATCCTGACTTGGTGCACCCAACCAGCTATCACTTTACGCAGCAGATTGGCGCCAGGCTGCACCGCGAAAGCCACCCAGGATTCGTGACCCCCTCGGCCAGGTGCGAGGGTGAAAATTATGGGGTCTTGAACAGAAACGTGCTCTCTGCTCCCCGTGCCTGCTGTTCCCTGACGTACCGGCTGACCCGAGAGGGGGTAGCGGTGGAACGGGAGCCCGGCCAAACGTGGATGGTGCTGCCCTCTCAACCCGGAACAGACGATCAGAGATAGCGCCGCATACGTCCTTTGTTCGGCCGAAGCTGCCATCTACGGACGGTCGCATAGTCGTGGTCGAAAGTCTGTCCGCATCTGCGAGCAGTCATTCAGAAACGGCAAATGCCGGGTTGTGTCCGGGTCAAAACCGACATCCACTAAATGACGTTGATCTATCCCAAGTCTCGCCCTGTGAATCCTATTTTTCGGGCGATTTCTGGCCTCGATCCGATTGCCCAGCAAACCCACCAGAGACGCTCTGTTGCCAGACATGCCCGTAAATCCTTTCCGCCGCGCGTTGCTTGTCGTCTGACGTATAGGGTGGCTCGGGCAACGCAAGATAAACGTGATCCAGAATAAAGGTCTGCACCTCAGCCTGGGTCTGTTCCTTTTCGGTCCATTGATCGAGCGGATCAATCAGCCGCAGCACATCTGCCAGGAGTTCGCGGCTGGCTTGTTTGACCCGCTCGCGGTCAGCTTTTGACAGATCGCCGCGCTGGATCAAATCGAACAGTGCCAACTGTTCCTCGCTCAAGCCTTCTTCCGCTGCGCGGCGCTGCTCGGCATCCAGGCGCGCGATCAAATCCATGGCCTGGGCGAAGGTCTCTTCAATCGCAATGCGATCTTTGTCCCGGTTGTAATCGGCGATGATCGCCTGGTATTTCTTGTAGTAATCCATGCGTAGCGGATTCTTCGCCAGCATCTGCGCGAGCTTCGCCTCGACGATCTGATAAATGTCCTGCAAGGCCGTTGCCTTGCGCTTCACTTTTTTGGCGAATTCATCGCGCAGTTTTTCCAGGTCGATCTGGCTCAAGTCATACTGCCTGCCCTCTGCGTGGTCGCCGCCGGTTGCCTGGGTGCGGATGGCTTCATTGATGATCCGGTGCAATTCCTTGAGCAGTGCCGTCACGTCCGAGGTATCCCTGCGCTCGGTCAGTTTTTTGTAGATAGCCTCGATGTTGTCGTGGCGTTCGGCATAGACGATGGCGGACGGCTCCATCAGCAATGCCTTGAAGCGGATGAACACCTGCCGAGTCAGAATCTCGAAGCGGCGCTTGGCTTCATCGCTGGTGTAAACGACGTTTACGGCATCCTTGAGCGCCTCGATGCGCGCAAAACCCTTGGTACCAAGCAGGCACGTGGCGTCAAAGCCCAAACCCAGCAAATGTGCTTCCGTAGCCTCAATCGCGTCCAGTAGCGCCATCACACGCTCCTCGATAGGCGCGATGATTTCGGCCTCGCCGTTGCCGTCGTCGCCCAGCGCGTACTGCGCCAGCGCCTCGCGCAACGCTTTCAGCATGCCGTTGTAATCCACGATCAGACCGAAATCTTTGCCCGGATAGCGCCGATTGGCACGGGCGATGGCCTGCATCAGGGTGTGCGCCCGCATCGGCTTATCGATGTAGAGCGTGGACAGGCATTCCACGTCGAACCCGGTCAACCACATGGCACAGACGATGGCGATGCGGAACGGGTGTTGTGGGTTCTTGAACGCAGAGTCCAGTGTGACTTGCTTGCCGTCTGACGCCTCGAAGCCCAGCTTCATTCGCGCACGGTGCGGGATGATGTCGAAGCCCCACTTTTTAAAATCGGCGACTTCGTTTTGCGCCTCACTGATGACGATTTCGATCAGCGTCTCATCCAGCCAGCTTGCCTGTGCCAGCAGCCGGTCGCGTTGGGCGTGCAGCCGTTGCCGCACCTCGTCATCCGGAGCGGCGACAATCTCGGCCCGTTTCGCCTCCGCCTCGTCGCGCACCGCCGCCGCTTTCGCCCGCCACAGCGGCTCGATCAGCATCAACATGCGCGCGCAGGTGATTTTGTCGATACAGACCAGCATCGACTTCCCCGACTCCCAGCGCGTGGCGCAGTGCGTCACGAAATCGGCGGCAATCTTCGCCAGACGCTCATCGGCGGTGATGACCTCGTAATCCTTACCCAGCAGCCTTTCCAGCAAGGCGTTTTGATCGGGGTCGAGTTCGACACGCTCCACCGCCTCGGCGATGCGGTCGTTCAAATCCAGTCGCGCCAGACCCAGCTTCTCGCCCCGATTCTCGTACACCAGTTTCACCGTCGCGCCGTCTTCCTCGCTGCGCTTGAAGTCGTAGCGGGAAACGTAATCGCCGAAGATGCGCTTGGTCAGTTCGTCGTGCTTGAACAACGGCGTGCCGGTGAAGCCGATGAAGGCCGCATTCGGTAGCGCCAGGCGCATGTTGCGCGCCAGCTTGCCGGCCTGGGTGCGGTGCGCCTCATCGGAAATCACGATGATGTCGTCGCGGTCGCTGTAAGGTTCACCCGGCGTCACGTCCTGGTTGAACTTGTGAATCAGGCTGAACACGTAGCGCAGATTCTGCTTGAGCAGTTGTTCCAGTTCCTTGCCCGAACCCGCGCGCGGCGTCTGATCGTCCGCCACCCCGCAACCAACGAAAGTTTTGTATATCTGGCTGTCCAGATCGTCACGGTCTGTCATCAGTACAAAAGTGAAATTGCCCTCCACCGTGCGCCGCACCTTCTCGGCGAAGAAAGCCATCGAATACGATTTGCCGCTGCCCTGTGTGTGCCACACCACGCCCAGACGCCCAAGGTCGGGGTGCGCGCGTTCGACAATCTGCAAGCTTCGCGGCTGCGATTCGGTGCTGCCATCTGCCCGGTATTCCGCCGTTGATTGTGCCGCCATGGGGTAAGCCGCCATCGGTTCATTTGAGCCTTCAACGCGAGCCATGGACAACTCAATCACGCGCTGCGTCAGCCGCTCGCCCGGCGGAAACTGGCGCTTGATCGCCTCTTGCCGAACCACCGCCGCCACCGCCTGATTCACTCCCAGCAACTGGTGGTTACGTGCCACCACCTTGCGCGCCGGCCCGGTCTTGCTGGCGTCGAACAGAATGAAGTTCTCGACAATATCCAGCAGCCGCTCTTTGGCCAACATACCGTTGAGCAGCACCTCAGCCGCCACGCTGCCCTCGTCTTTTTCGTCCAAGCGTTTCCATTCGCCGAAATGCTCCCATTCGCTGGTAATCGAGCCATAGCGCGCGTTGTCGCCATTGCTCACGATCAGGAAAGCGTTTTGATGAAAAGCATGGGCGATGACGTTTTCGTCCAGGTAATCACGCAGATTGCCGTCAAACCCAGCGCGAATGTTCTTGTAGACCGCCTTCAGCTCAATGAACACCAACGGCAAGCCGTTGACGAAGCAG
Source organism: Gammaproteobacteria bacterium (assembly GCA_018820745.1). Lineage (GTDB taxonomy): Bacteria > Pseudomonadota > Gammaproteobacteria > Burkholderiales > Thiobacillaceae > Thiobacillus. The sequence goes on along the minus strand of JAHJNP010000281.1, from coordinate 1,007 downwards.
ACCAGGTCGGCGCGGCGGTTGTAGTTGGGCGTGCGAAGCCCGGTAATCTTGAGTTCGCGCACTGCCAGAAAGCGATTGTTGTCCGGGTTGCGGAAGTCGATCACTCTGGCCTGCGCGTGCCGTAACACCCCTTGCGCATCGCGGTAGCTCACCGGCACTCCATCGCGAATCAGTGTGTAGAACGCCTGATTGTGCTGGAGCAGCGACCGCGAATAATCATGGTGGGTGAGCTTGACCACCGCCTCGTTGATCGCCGCCTCCGGCAAAATCGGGTTGAACTTTGCCAGCGCTGCCCGCAGATCGCGCACCAGCACCACCTCGCGCTCGCTTGCGCGCCCCAGCGTACCCGCTGGGCCGAAGGTTTCCTGGTTCCAGGCGTAGACGCTCTCCCAGCCCAGCGCCTTTTCCAGATGATCGGCAAAGGTGGCCTGAACCAGACGGTCTTCGCTGTTGATGTCGGTGTAGGCCATGCGTTCTATCGGACAAATCGGCGTTGCATAAAGGACATTTCCTGAAAGTGTCCTTTATAAGTGTCGTGCAAAATCAGCAAGTTGTGACGCTGCAGCTTGCCGCAAGAGAAAAACATCATGGCAACTCGGATACCTTGTGTCCTTTATCCGCAGGACGCGCATCGGTCACAAATTCCTCGACCAGCACCCCGTCGCGTATCAGCACCAGCGGCGTATTGGTTTGCCGGGCAATGTCGCGGGCTCGCTGAGCCGCTCGCAACATGGCTTTGGGGGCAGCCTGCATGTCAGCATCCGGTAACATTGAAACCATAGTCTCATTCATGGATTTTCTCCTTCCTCTCGCAATTGCGGCGCGGGGCCGCTGTTATCAAACCACTGCCAAAAATCGACGCGTGATCGATAAACATCGTGAAAATTTTTCACGCCGCTGACAAAGCGGCGACGAATAACCTCGGGCGGAATATTGTGCCCACCCTGACGCACGCGCATCGCCACGCGGGCAATCGCTTCTTCCTCGCTCGCCAGCGACAGAGATCG
>JAHJNP010000280.1 GCA_018820745.1 Gammaproteobacteria bacterium | reverse complement strand
TCCATCATCTCGATCAGCGATTCGCGAACCGAGTCGGACACCTCCAGCAGAATCTCGCCGTCGCGCTCGGCCTTGACCTGGCCCCACACCAGCCGCCGCTCGTCCAGCGGCAGCGCTTCCAGGATGTAGGCCACGTCCGCCGGGTGCAGCTCTTCCAGCTTGCGCTGCAACTCCGCCAGATTCTGCTTGTGCACCAGGTTCTCGACCAGCGCCTGCCGCGGCCCGCCCTGCTTGTGGACGAGCTCCTCCACCAGCCGCATCTTGGCGAGCAGGGTTTGCACCTGCGCCAGGCTGGTTTCGAGATTGTCCTGCGACTGGTTTTCGAGGTTTTCGGTCATGGGGCGGGTCGGCTAAAAGCCACGCGATTGTAACGCGCCAGGGTTTGCCGGCGTGTCCCGGCTTGGCTAAATGCTGCCAAAGTCGACCAATACTGGCTTACCCTGATGGTGGTTTCTTTGGGTCGCAAAGCCAAATCGACCCGCAATGGACTTCAGAGATTTGCGGCGGACGCCTCATGTTCGGCCATTGCGGCCGGTCAGCACAGTAAGTTCCAGCAATACAAAGGTCCGCTTTGTAGAACCAAGCCCAACTTTAGCACCTGGCCGGAAGCGGTTATTTGGTATCACTCCGCGGCAGACGGTCGCCGCGCACTTCTGACATGGGTATCAGGGCGAACTGCTGGACCTGATTGCTGTTCCGTATCGTAAATCTCTTGTTGGTTCCCTACGCGAGTAGAGGAAAGGTAGTATGCCACGAGGGAGAGATACGAATGATATTGACTGACAACGAGACCAAGGTCGATCTTCTCAACAACGAGGCTATCGCTACCACGATTATCGGGCTACTACGTGAACGTCCAGACAGACCAGTCACCATTGGCGTTCATGGTGATTGGGGCGCCGGCAAATCCAGCGTCCTGGAAATGATTGAGGCAGGTTTCAAAGACGAACAGAAGGTTCTCTGTCTCAAATTCAATGGATGGCGTTTCCAAGGCTTTGAAGACGCGAAAATCGCACTGATCGAAGGCATTGTTTCCGGCCTCTTGGCGAAGCGCCCGGCGCTGCAGAAGGCCAAAGGAGCGCTAAGGGATGTCGTTAAGAGTATCGACATGCTCAAGGTGGCGAAAAAGGCAGGTGGATTGGCCTGGACCGCCTTCACGGGTATCCCGACACCGGATCAAATCAGTGGGATTGTCTCCACGATGGAGGGCTGGATTTCAGACCCTGGCCAGCTCGCCACCAAGGAGAACCTGAGTTTGGCCGTCAACGGGGTCAAGTCGGTTCTGACCCACACCGAATCTAAGAATGTTCCGGAGGAAATTGAGGCATTCCGCAAGGCATTTGACAAGCTCTTGGAAGAAGCCGACATCGAGCAACTCGTAGTACTAATCGATGACCTGGATCGCTGTTTGCCGGATACGGCCATCGAGACGCTGGAAGCTATTCGGTTGTTTGTCTTCACGTCCCGTACCGCGTTCGTCGTCGCTGCTGATGAGGCCATGATCGAATATGCGGTGCGTAAGCATTTTCCCGATCTGCCGGAAACCACTGGGCCTCGGGACTACGCGAGAAACTATCTCGAAAAGCTGATCCAAATTCCATTTCGCATCCCGGCGTTGGGAGAGACCGAAACCCGAATTTATGTAACCCTTCTACTGGCAGGGGCTGAGGTCGGAGAAGAGGACGCCAGCTACGCAAAGCTGATAGCGGTTGCACGCGAGCGTCTGACAAGGCCTTGGGACAGCGACGGTCTCGATGCCGCGACGGTCAGGACTGCGCTTGGGCCAAAGGCAGAAAAGGCTCACAACGCGCTCGCGCTCAGCGATCAGATCGGTCCGATCCTAGCGAGCGGCTCTAAAGGCAACCCTCGTCAGATTAAACGCTTTCTCAACACGTTATTGCTACGGGAACGCACAGCAACCGCGCGCGGATTTGGCACAGACATCAGTGTGTCTGTGTTGGCGAAGCTGATGCTTGCCGAGCGATTCATCCCTAGGCTGTTCGAACAGATCGCGTTAGTCGCGGCGGTTCATGCGAAAGGTCTGTGCGAAGACATTGACGCGCTGGAGAAGAGCATCGCTGCGGACAGTGCAGGTGTAATAGCAGGAGACCAGGTAGCAACAGATGAGCACAAAGGTGCCAAATCAGCGGATGCGGCTCCGGCGACTATCGACAATGCAGTTCTTGCGGAATGGAAGTCGTCGGAAACAATCCGCGATTGGGCGCGTGTTCGGCCGTCCTTGGCTGGAGTCGATCTTCGCCCGTATCTCTTCGTGGCGAAGGACAAGAAAGACTATTTTGGCCCCGTGTCGGTACTCGGACATCTTGCTGCGGTGGTCGAGAGGCTATTCGGCGGAAAGATGTCTGTCCAGGCATGCGAAGCCGATCTGAAGCAACTCGTTCAGCCCGAGGCAGACAAGGTGTTCGAGGCGGCACGGACCAAGATCATGGGCAGCGGCGCCTTTGAAACAATGCCTCCCGGAGTTGATGGGCTCATCGTCTTGGTGAAGGCGCAACCTGGCCTGCAAGGGAAGCTGCTGGATTTTCTCGAAGGCTTACCGACCAGCAAATGCGGACCTTGGGCAGTTCGGGGGTGGCAGGGCGCCATCAAGGACCCGGAATGCGCTACACGACTAACCAAGCTGTTAAATGGCTGGAGCAAGGTCACCAATAACGCGGGCCTCAAAGCTGCCGCCGAACTGGTGCTCATAGACACGAAGGGGACTCGGTAATGGGAACGTCAACAGCCTATGGTGGTCCTGGGGGCGGTACTCCACTTGTGCCTTCCTGGCTGGGTTCGGACGGCGGAGGTACGCCGCCCGCCCCACCTCCGCCGGATGGCACACCAAATAGCGATGGGGCTGCACCATCTCCCTCGGCGGCGCCACCTGCGCCGCCGAACCGTCCCGCAATTCCTGCGGCGGCCGATCCCAGTAGATTCTCCGGTGCACGCAACAGCTTCACTCGTTTTGCCGGTTCGGGTGGTGGAGATCGCGCCAATCTCGGACGAGCGGTCTCGCGCTACGTGTCTACATCATCAGGCGGTGCACGCCAGGCAGCGCAACGCATGGGTGCATCGCGCGGTGCCGGTGCGAGATTGCTTGGATTTCTGGCCGATGCCCAAGCGCGCGGCGTACGCGAAGCGCTCCGGTCGTTGGACCTTGAAGCGCTCGCAGGTCGCCCCATCGCCGAGATTTTTGTCGGCCTTGCCGACTACATCTGTCCAGGGGCCGGCACAGTCGATGAAGGTATCGCACGCGAAGCGTATGTTGAGACCATCATCGAGTTGACCACCGAGGGTTTGACCGATCTCTCGACGTTCACGCCGGACCAGATGCAAACGGTTTTCGAGTTGTATGCGACGCATGCGATTGAGGCGAGGATTTGCAACGACATCGGAACGAAGGCGGTCACGATGCCGGCCGATGCGCAGGCAGCGCACCGCGTAGAAGCCCAGCTGCGTGATTTCATCCGTGGTGGGGTCAGCGATGCGCTCACCGCAGCCCGGGCCGCAACGCCCGACTTGACGCCCGAGCGCATTCAGTCCTTCGTGGACACGGTGTATGAGTCCGCGTTCGCGATTCTTCAGTCTCTCGGCGAAGCGGAGGCGTACCAATGAAGCGACAACTATTGGCAGGCCACTTCGGTCCTGACGATCGCACGTCTATTCCCACTGCGGCCGACGAGCAACTGACCCGGCTTGAACTGGTGGCTGGTGAGAAGATGCTGGACCACGGAATCGGCGGGGCACTGACCAGTCTGAGGGCCCAGGGCGTCTTCCCATCGGAGATCGGTATTGATCTGCTGGTGGTCGCCGCACATGTCCACGCCGCAGACACGCGCATCTCCCGTGCGGAACAGTCTCAGGATTCGTGGACAAGAGAAATCCGCCTGGTCGTTCCGGTGAGTGACCCGGCGCGCTGGGGTGCTGCGACATCGACCTTGACGAAGGCCTTAAATTTTCTGACGGGCGATCAATGGACGATAGGCTTTCGGGCGCGGCCTGACCGGTTCGCAACTATTGCGAAGCAAGCACCGCCCAGTCTGCTGACACTGCCGTTTGATTCGCTGAGCCTGTTTTCTGGGGGGCTGGACAGCTTGATCGGTGCCATCGATCTTCTTCACGCCGGATCAACCCCTTTGTTGGTGAGCCACTTTGGCGAAGGCGCGACAAGCGACGCGCAAGGGAAATTGTTTGCGGGCCTGAAGAAGCAATACGCAAACTCGGCGTTCGACCGATTGCGCGTCGGCATGACGTTCGATAAAGGCTTGGTAAAGGATGTCGGCTCGGAAAACAGCACGAGAGGTCGGTCGTTCTTGTTCTTTGCCCTGGGCGCATTCGCCGGCACAGGGCTTGGCAATAGCTTCGTGCTGAGGGTGCCCGAGAATGGTTTGATCGCATTGAATGTGCCGCTGGATCCTTTGCGACTCGGGTCAAACAGCACTCGTACAACGCATCCGTACTACATGGCGCGCTGGAACGAGCTGCTCACAGAGCTGGGGATCGATGGCCGTGTCGAGAATCCGTATTGGGACAAGACCAAAGGCGAAATGACCAAGAGTTGCGGCAACGGGCCATTGCTGCTCAAGCTCGCACCTGATGCCTTGTCGTGCTCATCCCCAACCAAAGGGCGATGGCACGGCCTTGGGATCGAGCACTGCGGATATTGTCTTCCCTGCCTGATTCGGCGCGCTGCTTTGGATAGCGCGTGGGGAGCCGGTCAAGACGAGACGACATACACAGTGTCCGACCTTCGCGCCCAAACACTGGACACCCTTGAGTCGACAGGAAAGCAGGTGCGCTCTTTTCAGTATGCGATCGCGCGTTTGCGCGGACACCCAAGCCTCGCGAATCTTCTCATCCATAAGCCAGGCTCGCTTGCGGACGAGGTCGCGCGGCTGGATCAACTGGCAGATGTCTATCGGCGCGGCCTCGACGAAGTTGCGCGTCTGATCGATGGCGTGGACACGAGACCGATCTGATGTTGGGGCATCCATGATCGCGACAAACGGTCTGGTGGACTTCCACTGCCATCTTGATCTGTATCCGGATCATCCAGCGGCGGTCCGTGAATCTGATGAGGCGGGTGTTTTCACACTAGCAGTGACGACCACGCCGAAGGCCTGGCCACGGAACAATGAACTGGCGCAAGCGACGCGGCATGTTCGGGCGGCGCTTGGGCTGCATCCGCAGTTGGTCGCTGAACGGGCGAGCGAACTTGCGCTCTGGGATGTCTATCTGTCTGAGACTCGCTATGTCGGCGAGGTAGGCCTTGACGCTGGTCCGCGCTTCTACAAGTCATTCGATTTGCAGAAGCAGGTTTTTCAGCACGTGCTGCAGCGTTGTGCCGAGGCTGGAGACAAAATCATCACGGTGCACAGCATCCGTGCGGCAAAAGCGGTGCTGGATCTCATCGAGGCATATCTGCCACCGACAAAAGGAAAAGTCGTGCTTCACTGGTTCACCGGCAGCAAGGCTGAGGCAAAGCGTGCTCTTGAATTGGGTTGCTACTTCTCTGTCAATGCGGCAATGTTGGACAACGAGCGACATTCATCGATGGTCGCCGCCATTCCCCTTGATAGGTTGCTGACCGAGACCGATGGCCCTTTCACCAAAACGGATGATCGGCCTTCGAAGCCGGCCGACGTGGCCGTAGTTGTTGAATCTTTGAGCCGCATACATGATGTGGCAGCATCGGCGCTTGCAGCCACTGTCCGAAACAACCTGCGCAGTTTGCTGGAAGCGAATGGCAAGGGTAATTGATTATGAATGGCCGGTCAGCCTTTAAGTCCTTTGAGCTTAGGCACCGTTGAACTTCTGAATAGAAAATCACCATAAGAAAACTGGATGAAACGGCGCTTCAGATCGGCGACATCATTTTGACGACGACCACGGACTGGTAGCACCAGTTCGAGTCCGTAGGAAGCAGACATTCGCGATGATCTGTAGGGCATAAAGCGCGAAGGGCCGCTTAGGCCGGCGGATTCAACCGGTGGATGCAACACACTAGAAACTGCGTATGCAGAAGGAGTGTTGCAGATGAAGCAAAGACCACGGATTTATTACACGGAAAGCCAGAAAGCGCTTATGTGGGAGCGCTGGCGAAAGGGCGACTCGC
>JAHJNP010000279.1 GCA_018820745.1 Gammaproteobacteria bacterium | reverse complement strand
TTCACGTGCAGAAAACTGTCCTTGAACCAGGCGGGATATTCGGTGGCCTTGCCGCCATAGTAGGTGCCCATCCGGGCCGCCGCCGCCGGTTCTGCGGCGTGCAGGGCGTGCATGGAAAATGTTGCAAGCAAGGCCAGAAAAAAAGCAGGTAGATAGCGAATCGTCATGGTGGTCTCCATTCGTTGTCATCTATATTGCATGCCCATGCTAGCAGTTGATTTGGCAGGCTGCATCGATGGGATTAGACTTCCACGCTCATAACAGGCTGGCATTTCAGGCCTTGTCCCGTGCGATGCCGTGCAGTTTCCCGTCAAACAGTCGGACCGCGCCCCGCCGCAGTCGTTCTCGCCGTGCAGACCCTCGCAAGACGCGCGCATCGCGCACCGCTATTGCCTGCGTGCCCAACACTCTCAAAGGAGATCATGAATGGAAATACTTGCCACCTTGCAACAGGCCCTGGGCGACTGGCTGTGGCTGCTGGAAAGCGCGCTTCATGTCGTGATCATTCTGGCGCTGACCTGGCTCCTGCTCAGGCTGTCGCGCAAGGGACTGGCGCGGCTGCGGACGCACATGCAGCAGGACCTCGGTGATCGCGAACGGATCAAGCGCCTGGATACGCTGGAACGCGTATTCCGCTATGTCGCCGCCGTGGTCATCACGCTGGTCGGCGGCATGCTGGTGCTCTCCGCGGTCGGCATTTCCATCGCGCCGATCCTGGCCACCGCCGGTGTGCTCGGCATCGCCATCGGCTTCGGCGCGCAAAGCCTGGTCAAGGACTACTTCAACGGCTTCTTCCTGTTGCTGGAAAACCAGGTGCGCCAGGGCGACGTGGTGGAGGTCGCCGGCAAGGGCGGGCTGGTCGAGGAGATGACGCTGCGCTACATCCGCCTGCGCGACTACGAAGGCAGCGTGCATTACATTCCCAACGGCACCATCGACAGCGTCACCAACCGCAGCCGCGGCTTTGCCTTCGCGCTGCTCGACATCGGCGTGGCCTACCGCGAGGACGTCGACGAGGTCTATGCCGTGATGCGCGAGGTGGCCGCCGGCATGCGCAGCGACCCCGAACTGGGCGAGAAAATCGTGGAGGACCTCGAAATCGCCGGGGTAGACAACTGGGCGGATTCGGCAGTCGTCATCCGCTGCCGCTTCAAGGTCATGCCGCTCGAACAGTGGACGGTCCGCCGCGCGTTCCTGTACCGCCTGAAGAAGGCCTTCGACGCCGCCGGCATCGAGATCCCCTATCCACACCTCACCCTGTACGCCGGCCAGGACAAGGATGGCAGCGCGCCGCCGCTGCGGCTGCTGCAACAGGCTGCGACGGACTGAGCAACTTCAGGTCGACCTAAGGCGATGGTGGTACAAACGAACCATCAACGCCGGTATAAAAGTTAAAGTTCGGAGGCGGCTTGTCGTAACAAGGACAGCCAGCCCACAACTACAACCGCTGGCCATCTCAATAATCAGGGATTAGCCATGCGCAATATGCAAATTCTGAACTCGAAGCATCGGATCGGTGTGTCGACAGCGGTCTGCCTGGGATGGGAGTCGGGTCCGGGCGCGTCTGCGGACCTGGTTGCTGCGGCGGTGGATGCGCTGAACGACATGGGAAACATCGTTTCACAACAATGCTTTGCCAATCCGGAAGCCTTGAGTCAAGGCAGGATTACGGCCTATGCCCTGGCGTTGATTCGATTGCGCGAGTGCGCCGGTGCGGCGGGTTTTGAGCGCCTGATGAAGGCATGCGATGCGCTCGCGGTGACGGTATCCCTGCTGATCGAGGATCGAAGCCGTGCCTGTAGCGGAAAGTGCGCAACATTGACGCGATTTGTCGCGCACGCGCAGGCGATGATCCAGATGTCAACTGACGGTGCGAAGCATGACGCCCCGCCCCCTGCTAGGCGTCACTCCACTTCCCTTTCCGCCAGTCATCGAAAGGAAGCGCACGCCCTTGCACAAGCTCTTCGTAGCGCAAACCAGCCCGCAGGGTAGCAAGTAGTGCATCTGCCCCGTCATGCAGAATGAAGTCTTCGTACCCCCACTCGCTGTCGTTATAGTGGCCCTCGATTGCATTCATGTAAGTTCGGACGGAGTGAAGCGCGTCTTCAATCATCTGCCGAGATACGCCAGGAAGAGGCTCGGATGAAAGCTTCAATGAGGTTGATAGGTCAAGATGCGCGAGTTCCTTGTGGCGCCGCATGCGAAACACGGCGCACTGAGCATGAAGCACGTCGAGCGTCGCACGGCACTGTGCTGCCAAGCCAGGATCGCCATGCCCTTTTAGCTGCGATTGCAGTTGCTCGATAGAAAGGTTGTGATGCTTGCCGGTTTGAGCCGGGTCGGTGAGTTTGCTGAGAGTGATTTGAATGTCGTCCAGAAAGACGTCCTGAATGATGTAGAAGAAGGTTCCCGCTGCTTCGTTCAACAGTTCTATCCGCTTCGAGCTGTCGGTAAAGAGCTCTCGGTAGGTTAGCCACCGGCCGTGCATCCAAGTGATTTCTGACCGCAGTTCGTCGTAGATCTCACGGAACTGAGGAGGAACCTTGCTATGGGAGTCGGCAGACATAGTGCTTGTGACGCCTAACGGTTGAATTAAGGGGCGCGCTTTAGCGCGTCCCGGTTGAATGATTGGTTAGGCACTATTGGGTTCAGTTTGCTACTTTGGGCGGACATAGATGGTTCCGGCCTCAACTCTGGTATAGAGGTTGTACTTTGCTGCGATGTCACTGAGTATGGTGTCCCACGGAACGCATACGTAGCGGAAGGCACCGGAGACATCGATTCGAGGAGAGAACGAAAGTTTGTTTCCAGAGGCATCTGCGATAACTTGCAGCGTGTTGGCCAGTGGGATGCTGTAGAAGTCAATCGATAGCAACACAGAAAGCTCATGAACTGCCGAACCCGAACCCTTGGCTGCACCCAAAAAACGAGAGGGCTCCCCAAGACAAAACGATTAGCCAAAGACAAAGGCCAGCTAGATGAAGCCGACTAAGCAACACCCGACGAAAGCTAAAGTTCCCAGCACTTTGATGCCAAGAAAATAATGACGAGAAAAACCACCAAGCCACTAATGCACAGGAAAGAATAAGCGCACCGTAGCCAATTGAAAAACCGCCTCCGGGACCAATGCCGCCAAGATAACGAACCGAACAAAAACCGAAGACATTTACGCTAGACCATAGGCCAGCAAAGCCTATCGTTAAAGCAAAAAGGGAAACTCCAAATAAGCGGAGTGTGAACGTTGTAACACGTGCCAAGATGCTGACCCCTAACGTTGGAGGTAACCGGACTTGCGCGGCTTTATGCGCAAGGTCCGGTTGACCGAAGGGTTGGGCGTTGTACTACCGAATACGGCCATGCGGCACCCCTAAATCTGCTGCGAGGCGCCCGAAACATTGTTGATCAATTCTCTCCATGAGATCGGAAAATGCCTTGAATTTATCGGGCCTCCAAAATTCAAGCTTAAACATCAAAGGGTTTGACTGGTCTTTGACCGGCTCAGGTTTGAGCGCATCTAGGACTGCCTTTTCACGATGCTCCCCTCCCGGCCGAAAAAGCATATAGTCCCGACCAATCGAAACATGGGCGTGGCCGATCATATTCCTGAGGTGATAGACATGTTCGACATCCTCGACTTCCCTGCTGCTAAGTGTGTTGGCAAATACCTTTAGGAACTCGGTTTTTATTTGACCGAAATCCTTTTCCCAATACTTGGCACGCTGCTGGTGAACCTCCCCTGGAACACGCTCTGGACTAGCAACGAAATTACCAATCAACTTGGGATTTTTGCCAAAAACAATCAGATCAACCATCTGGCTTTGCAGCCATACGCTGAACATGAAGAGGATGCCAGCATTCACAAGATTCTCCTCTGGCTTTTCCACTGCTACTGTCTCCGCGCCCAACGTGAAGTTGAGGCGCCTGCGCGGCTTTTCGCGCAGGTCGCCTCGAACGCAGTGTTAGGCCTCGTTCGATAGCAATGCACGTTGAAGTTCCTCCTGGAACGTATGGAGCCGCGTTTGTTGTTCGGGTGTTGTAGGGCGCGCCAGCAGAGGTAGCCGCTCGGAAATAAAAATGGGGTCGGACACGATATTCCCTGAGGAATTCTAAGCTGCACCTCGCTAGCGCTCCAATTCGCGTAAATGTTTTCGTGCGAACCGAACAATAGCAGGAGACGGGTCGCCGAGTCGTATTCAGAGGCCAGGGGAAAGCCGGGGTTAGGTCTTGCAATGCAACATTTTCACCGTTCGTCCGAAAGTTCATACGCCCTCACTGTTCTGTTCACCGTCGAGAGTCCAGAGCCATCTGGAACAAGGACGGCAGCGCGCCGCCGCTGGACTGCTGCAGCAGACCGCCAAGCCCGCGCAAGCCGCGCTAACCCGTGCCCGCCAGCAGCGCGATCACCGCCGCCAGCAGCGCCAGCCACAAGGCGCCTGCCGTGCCCCAGGCGCGCAGCTGCGATTCCAGTTGGGGCGGGCGGGCCGCGGCGCGTGAGCCGGACGGCAGCGCGATCCGCCATTGCGGCAATGCCGGCGCCCGCCGCCTGAGATAAGCCAGTCCGCGCAGCAGCGGCACCAGCACGTCGCCCGGCGGCAGCATGGGCGCGCGCCAGCGCAGGCGCAGCGCAATGGCGCAGAGCGCGGCCGCGGCCAGCGGGGGCCAGGCCGCGTCCAGTTGGGCACCGAGGCTAAGTGCTTTTGTTATGAGGGATTGCGGCGCCATCATCCAGGCCAGCCCGGCCAGCGCCAGCAGCAGCACCAGCCAGGGTGCAAGCAGGCCAACTACCGAAGCGGACGTCCGCTGCGCCGGGGCCGCCCGCCCCACCAGCCAAAGCAGGCGCACCATCAACAGCGCCGTGCCCAGCGCGGCCAGCGGCAGCAGCGCCGCCAGCAACTCCGCCCACGGCGCCGGCAGGTCTGCCAGACCCGCCTTGAGCCCGCCCTTCACCAGCATGCCGCTGGTCAAGGGCGCGCCGGCCAGCGCGAGCGCGGGCAGGGCGAGGCCGAGCATGACCCGACGCGAGGCGCCGCATCGCTCGGCCACCCCGACGCCGAGGAACAGCGCGCCCTTGGCCAGCGCATGGTGCAGGGCGTAGAGCACCACCACCGGCAGCAGCAGCGGCCACAGTTCGGGCGCGAGCAGGCCGGCGCCGAGGGCGACGCTGAAGTAGCCCATCTGGCTGATGCTGGAATAGGCCAGCAGCGCGCCGGGCTGGCGCTGGGTGAGCCCCACCGCCACACCGTAGAAAATCGCCAGCAGGCCCGCCAGCATGAGTGCGCTGCCCGCTCCCGGCAGCGCCGCCTCGCCCAGCGGCAGGAAGCGCAGCCAGCCGAGCAGGCCTGCGTTGATCATCGCCCCGGCCAGCACCGCGGCGCCAGGGATCGGCGTGGCCGCATACGCCAGCGGCAGCGAAACGTGCAGCAGCGGCAGTCCGGTTTTCACGCCGAAGCCGAGGATCAGGCAGGCCACGGCGGCGGGCATGTGGGTGGCGTCGGCGACGAGCAAGAGGCCGGACAGGATCAGCATTTCGCCTGCCAGCGCCAGCACCAGATAGACCCGCCCGGCGCGCCGCGCGGGGGGGCTGCGGTCATGCACGATGAGGCCGTAGGCGGCCAGGCTCATCAGGGCGAAGAAGCCATAGAAGCCGGCTGCGTCGAGCACCAGGCAGACGCCCAGATTGCCGGCCTGGGTCAGCAGGAAAAACCCGGCAAAAATATGACGGCGTGCGTCGTCCGCCAGCCAGGCACGGGCAAACCACCCTGCGGCTAGCCAGATCAGCGCAGTGAACAGCAGGAACACCCGGCCGGTTTCGTCGAGTCCGAGGCGGGTGCCGAGCAGCAACCAGGGCAGGTCGACTTCGTAGGGGATTGGCGCGGCCAGCGCCAGGAGCAGCGCCGGCAGCGCTGCCCACGGCGCCAGCCGCAGGCCGAGCGGGCGGCTGGCCGGCAGCCACAGTAGCGCGGCGGCCAATAGCGGCGCCGCCAGGCACAGGACGGTCAGGGTATCCATGCCAGGTACTCCCGCACGGCAATCAACTCGGCCCAGCTCAGCGGGCTGAATGCCGCGCCGGCGAACAGCCCCGTCGCCAGCGTGGCGGCGGCGGTGGCCAGCGGCGGAATCAGCAGCAACGGCGCGGTTTCCCAGCGACCGCGCTGCGGAATTTTTTCGTCCGGCCATGAGCCGCTCGCCGGCTTGAACCAGGCACGATGCAGAATGGGCAGGAAGTAGGCGGCGTTCAGCAGGCTCGACGCGGCCAGCACCGCCAGCACCCACGGCATGCCCGCTTCCAGCGCGCCGACGCCGAGATACCACTTGCTGACGAAGCCGGCCAGCGGCGGCACCCCGATCATGCCGAGGGCGCCGAGGCTGAAGGCCAGCGTGGTCCACGGCATGCGCCGGCCGACCCCGTCCATCTCGCTGACCTTGTGGATGCCCAGGGTTTCGGCGTAGTTGCCGGCGCAGAAGAACAGGGTGATTTTCATGATGCCCTGGTGAACCAGGTGCACCAGACCGCCCATGGTGCCGAGCGGGCCGAACAGGGCGACGCCGAGCACGATGTAGGACACCTGGCTGACGGTGGAATAGGCCAGGCGTTTTTTCAGGTCATCCTGGAACAGCGCGCGCAGGCTGCCCCAGATGATGGTGATTGAGGCGGCGATCGCCAGCGGCAGCAGCAGGGCGAGCGATTGCGCGAACTCGATGCCGTAGACCTCGTAGACGACGCGCACGATGCCGAAGGCGCCGGCCTTGACCACCGCCACCGCGTGCAGCAGCGCCGACACCGGCGCCGGCGCCACCATCGCCATCGGCAGCCAGCCGTGCAGCGGCACCAGCGCGGCCTTGACCCCGAGGCCCGCGATCAGGAGCAGGAAAATGAGCTGCAGCTGCCCGGCGGCCTCCGGCGGCAGCGCGGACAGCGAGCCGCCGTGGACGAAGTCGACCTGGCCGGCCAGCCCGTACAGCCACACCGTGCCGATCAGCAGCAGGGCGCCACCCGCGAGCGTGTAGGCGAGATAGACATGGCCCGCGCGCAGCGCCTTGTCGGTGCCGCGATGCACCACCAGCGGATAGGTGGCAAGCGTCAGTAGTTCGTAGAACAGGAAAAAGGTGAACAGGTTGCCCGCCATCGCCACGCCGACGGTGGCGGTGACGCACAGGCTGAAAAATCCGAAGAAGCGGCTGCGGTTCGGCGCGCCTTCCAGGTAGCCGATGGCGTACAGCGTGGTGAACAGCCACAGCACCGCCGACAGGCTGACGAACAGCAGCGCCAGCGCGTCGGCATGCAGCACCAGGTCGAGTCCCGGCAGCACGGTGTGGCGGAACACGTATTCGCGGCCGTTCTGCACCCCCCACAGCATCACGCCGATGAAGCCAAGCTTGACCAGCGCGCCGGTCAGGTTGAGCGTGGTGCGCAGGCGGATGCGCGATTCCGCCAGGAAAAAAATGATCAGCCCCGGCAGCAGGGAACTCAGCACCACCAGCGCGGGCAGCCAGGGGTCGCTCATGCCTCCCTCCCGACCGCCAGCAATTCCAGCAGTGGCGCACCGAACAGCCCCAGCAGAATCGACGCCAGCGCCAGCGCGAAGGCGCTGAACTCCAGCGTGCGCGGCACCCGCGCCACGCGGTCGCCTGCCGCCCTCGGCAGGAAGGCGCGGCGCAGCACCTTGAACACGTAGGCCGCGGTGAGGAGTCCGCCGACGATCATCACGACCACCCACCACCACTGGCCGGATTCCAGCGCCGATCCCAGCAGCAGCCACTTGGCGGAGAAGCCGCCGGAAGGCGGCAGGCCCATCAGCGTCACCCCGGCGAGGCCGAAACTGAACAGGGTCAGCGGCAGGCGCGCGCCGACGCCACCCAGGCGGCTGATGTCGTCGCGCCCGGTGGCGACGATCATGCTGCCGGTGGCGGCGAACATTGCCGCCTTGGCGAGGCCATGCGCCACCGCCTGCATCACGCCGCCGGCCAGCGCGCTGTCGGCGGTACCGGGGGGGACGAGGGTGGCGAGCGGGAACAGCAGGAACAGGTAGCCGACCTGCGCCACGGTGGAATAGGCCACCAGCATTTTCAGGCGCGATTGCGTCAGCGCCAGCACCGAGCCCCACAGGATCGCCGCCGCGCCCAGAACGCCCAGCAGCTGCGCTGCAGCCACCGTGGTGAGCGGCGCGAACAGTTCCAGCCACAGGCGCAGCGCCAGGTAGAACGTGGCCTTGATCACCAGCGCCGAGAGCAGCGCGGAGACCGGCGCCGGCGCGCCGCCGTGGGCGGGCGGCAGCCAGAAGTGGAAGGGAAACAGCGCGGTTTTGAGCAGCAGGCCTGCCAGCATCAGCGCGGCCGCCAGCGTTACCGCGAGCGGCGCCCCGGCATGGATCAAGGGCGTCAGCACCGCCAGCGATACGCTGCCGTAGGTGCCGTAGATCAGCGCGACGCCGAGCAGCCAGGCGCCGGACCCCAGCAGGGTGGCGAACAGATAACGCATCGCCGCGGTCACCGGCTGCCTGCCGCCGGCGATCGCCACCAGGCCGACCGCCGCCAGCCCCAGCAGTTCGAGCGTGACGTAGATGTTGAACAGGTCGGCCGACAGGAACAGCGCGTTGAGGGCGGCCAGCAGGAAGCCGGTGAACGGCCAGAACAGCTCGCGCCCTTTCGGGCTCGCGGCGAAATAGCCGCGCGCGTAGACCGCCAGCGGCAGGGCGACCGCCTGCGTCAGCAGCAGCATCACCGCAGCGAGGCCGTCTGCCATCAGGTCGATGCCCAGCGGTGCGCCCCAACCGCCGACCGCATAGACCCGCGCGCCGCTGTCGATCAACTGGCCGGCGAGCTGCAGGGCGAGCGCGCCTTGCAGCGCGATCGCCGCGACGGCGAGCCGCCCGCCGCGCCCCGGGCCGAGCACGAATGCCAGCGTGCCCCACGCCAGCGGCAGCATGATCAGCCAGGGCAGGGGATCGAGGAAATCAGTCATCCGCCGGCTCCGCATCGGGCCGGTCTTCGGGCAGCCGCATCTGCCCGGTCAGGTCGAGCAACTGCCGCGCCAGCGCCAGTGCCAGCGCGGTGGCGGCGATGGCGACGACGATGCCGGTGAGCACCATCGCCTGCGGCACCGGGTCGATCGTGCCGTCGCGCTGGCCCAGTCCCACCAGGATCAGGAAGACTCCGCTGCCGAGGATGTTGAAAGCGAGGATCTTGCGCAGCAGATGCGGCTGCAGCAGCAGGCCGGCCAGGCCGATGGCGAACAGCGCGGCGCCGGCCAGCGCGTAGAGCAGCGCGGCGCTCATTGGCGCCACCCCGCGCTGGCGAGATAGAGGCCGGCCAGCGTGAGGCCGATCGACAGCGTGAGGCCCGCCTCGACCAGCAGGATCAGCGGGCTCGCCAGGGCGGGCGGATAGTGCAGCAGTTCGCCCTGCGGCAGCCCGGCGACGGCCACCGCCAGAAAAACCAGCAGGCCCAGCGCCAGCCCGCCGCGCAGTAGCCGCCCCGGCTGTGCCCAGGCGGGCAGCAGTCCGGCCAGGCGCAGCAGCACCCCGGCGGCGGCCAGCACGGCGCCGGCCTGAAACGCGCCGCCCGGCGCGTACGCGCCGATCCACAGCAGATAGCCCGCCACCAGCACCATCAGCGGCGCCAGCAGCCGCGCCAGAGTCTGCAGCACCGGATGGGCGGGCGCGGCGGGATGGGCGTGGTCGCTTGCATGGCGCGAAAGCGCGAACACGCCGAGCAGCGCCAGCAGCAGCACCGCCACTTCCAGCAGGGTGTCGTAGCCGCGGAAGTTGAGCAGCACCGCGGTGACCGGGTGGGCGACGCCGCTGGCGTCCAGATTCGCCGCCACCTGCCCGGGCAGGCGCACCGCGAACTCGGGCAGCGCCAGCATGGCCGCACCGAGCGCCAGCGCCAGCCCGCTGCAGAGCAGGGCGATCAGCGCAGTGAGCCAGGCTTTCATTGGAAAGGCCTCACCACAGAGGCACAGAGACACAGAGTTAAGAACAAGGGGAAAGCCCTGTACGCATCATTCATGGTCTTGAGACAGCGAGTTTTTCTGCAAGCTATTGTTGTCTCTGTGTCTCTGTGCCTCTGTGGTTCAAATGGGGTTTTGAACTTCATCTCTCCGGCCCCCGCCATTTTGCCCGCAGGTGGCCGACGGCATCGAGCAGCAACGCGCCGGTGAGTCCGGCGCCGATGGCCGCCTCGGCCAGCGCGATGTCGGGGGCGCCGAGACGCGCCCAGGCCAGCGCCATCAACAGGCCGAAAACGATGAACAGCACCACCGCGCGGAACACGTCGGCGGTGATGAGCGCGCGCGCTGCGCTCCACAAGAGTGCCGCGATCAGCAGCAGGTCGAAGGCCAGCGCCGGCGTCATCTCCGGTCTCCGGACTGCCACGGCACGATGCCGTTCTGGCGCGCGCGGCGGGCGATGAGGAAGCCGACAGTGGCGCTGGCGGCGAGCGCCAGCAGCCAGATCAGGACCAGTTTCAGCGCCGTCGCCGGGCTGGGCGCCTGCAGCAGCAGGCCGAGCATGATGAAGCCGAGCCCGAGGTTGTCGGCCTTGGCCAGTGCGTGCAGGCGGGTATAGACATCGGGAAAGCGCAGCAGGCCGACGGTGCCGGCGAAGAAGAACACGGCGCCGGTCAGCAGCAGAATGAAGCTCGCGATCTCAGTCGTCGTCATGCGCGGCCTCGGCTTGTTCCTCGCGCCATGCGCGTTGGGCAAACGCCGCGCCGCTGATCGCCGCCAAGAGGGCGAACACCAGCGCGGCATCCAGCAGGGCGGCGCTGGCTGTGGCAAACGCCAGCAGCAGCAGGATCGCCACGCCGGTGGTGCCGAACAGCAGCGCCGCCAGCAGGCGGTCGGCCGGGGTGGGTCCGCGCGCCACCCGCAGCAGGGCGACCAGCAGGTTGCCGAGCAGAAAGACGGCGAGGATCGGCAGCAGGGTGTTCATGTCTCCTCCAGCTTCAGTCCCAGCATGTGGGCCACGCGGGTTTCGGCGCGGCGCACCTCGACTTCGGTCGGTGCCGCCGCATCGAGCACATGCAGGCACAGGCGCCTGCCCTCCAGTCCCACGCTCAGGGTGCCCGGCAGCAGGCTCAGGGTGTTGGCCAGCAGCACGCGGCCGATGCCTTCGGGCAGGCGCAGGGGGATTTCATGGATGGCGGGCCGCAGCGAAAAACGCGGGCGCAGCGCGAGCCACGCGACCTGGATGCCACCGCGCAGCGACTGGACAAAAAAGAAGACCGCAAAGCGCAGCAGGCCGATGCGCGACACGGTGGTGGGCACCGGTGGCAGCAGGCGCAGGCTGAGGCTCACCGCCGCGAGAATGCTGACGCTGCCCACCCCCCAGCTGTCGGCGCGGCCATCGGTTAGCGCCCACCACAGCGCTGCAAGCAGGGCGCTTCGCCAGAGAAAAGCGCGGACGGCGGCGACCGACAGTTTCATCGCGGCGTCGCCTCCCAGGTCTCACGCGGTGGGTTGCTGAAGCGCAGCGTGTCGGGCGCGTTGGTGCCGCCGGTCATGACGAAGCTCATCGCCTCCTCCATCGTCCAGTTGGTCATCACCACGTCGGCCAGCGGCAAAATCTCGATGTAGCCCGAGGTTGGGTTGGGCGAGGTGGGGACGTAGACCACCGCCAGCTCCCGCCCGCTGTCGGCGTCCGTCATCACCTTGGTGATGAGGCCGACCGCCTTCATTTCCGGCGAGGGAAAGCTGATCAGCACCACCCGTTGCCCCTGCAGCGGCGGTGTGCTGACGGTTTGCAGGAAGCGCTTGGTCGCGCCGTAGATGGTCTGCACCAGTGGCAGACGGCTGACCCAGTGTTCGACGCTGGCGATGAGCTTTTTGCCGATCACGAACGAGGCAAAAAAACCGATCAAATATAGCAGGACCAGCGTGAACAGGGCGGCGAGCGCGTATTGCACGTCGCTATCGAGCAGCCAGGCCGCCAGCGTGTCGGAGAGCGGACGCAGCAAGCGCGCCAGGGCCTTGATGAAGGGCGCGCCGGCATGGGCCAGGAGGCCGAACAGGAAGTCGAATACCAGCCAGGTCACCCACAGCGGCGCGACGGTGAAAAAACCGATCAGCAGGTAACGGAACAGGTGCGGCTTGCGGCGGGTCAGGGCTTCGCTGGGCATGACGGTTATGGCTCAGACTAGATGGCCGGCGACGAGGACGTCGCTGCTGGAATAGGCCAGCACGTGTTTGGTGACGCTGCCGAGCAGCAGTTCCTCCAGCGTTGACTGGCCGTGCTTGCCCATGACGATGAGGTCGGTGTCGAGCGACTGCTCGTGTTCGAGGATGCGCAGGGTGGGGGCGCCGTGCACGACCAGGCGCGTCAGTTGTCCCGCTGGAATGGACAACAGGTCGACGAACTGCGCCATCGAATCGAGCGCGTCCTCGCGGGCGCGGACGCGGTACTCATGGATCTGCTCCTCGGCGATGCTGGCGAAGCGCAGGGTGCTTTCGATATCGACTTCGTACGTGTGTAGCAGGACGATCTCGGCGTCGGGCAGCCAGCGGTGCGCGGTCTGCGCGGCCGCCAGGGCGTGGACCGAGAAGTCGACCGGCACCAGCACGCGCCGATAGGCTCCCTGCGGGCGATGCTTGACCGTGAGCACGGGGCGGCGGGTTCTGCGCAGCACGCGTTCGGTGGTCGAGCCGAGCAGGAACTCGCGCACGAAATGCGCGCCGCGCGCGCCCATCACCAAAAGGTTTGCCTGCAGTTCATCGGCGAGGTCGGTGATGGCATCCAGCGCCACCCCCTGGGCGAGCCGGGTGTCGACCGGGCACGCGTACTGCGTGCTGAGGCGGGCCGCCAGTTCCGTCAGGGCCTGCTGCGTCTCGTCGGCGACGCGCGCTTCCATCGCCGGTGCCTCGTCGCGCATCACGCCACGCAGCCGAGCCAGCATCGACGCACTGACGACGTGGGCCAAGGTGAGCTGTGCCCCCGGATGGGCGGCGGCGAGCTGCGCCGCGCGTTCCAGCGCATGGCGCGCCGGGGCGGAAAAGTCGGTGGTGGCGAGTAGCGATAGGGATGCAGTCATGATGTCTCCTGGTTTTCTTTTAGTTCGGATTCGGCAATGCGGGCGGCGAGATCGAGCGCGGCAAAGTCGGCCGCCTGGTTGAACGGCAGGATGATCTCGACCCGGCCTAGGGTGCGCAGACTGGCGGCATCGGCCTCGTCGCGCGCCACGATGGCGATCTGCCCGCTGTAATGGTGTTCCGCCAGCGCATTGAGCAGGGCGTGATTGGAGGCGCGGTCGGGCAGTGTGCTGACCACCCAGGGCACATCTGCCAACGGCAGGCTTTCAACATAGTCCGGCGCCTCGCCGTCGCCGAAGCGGGCATCCAGCCCCTGGTTTTGCTGGGCCCTCACCACTTCGGGGTCGAAGTCCACGCCCAGCACTTGAATATCCTGTTTGCGCAGCGAATGCGCCAGGCGGCTGCCGTAGCGGCCGAGGCCGAAAATGGCCACGTCGGGGCGCACGCCGTCGCGGGGGGTGTGCTCGACCGCGAGTTCGCGAAAAGGATGTTTCCGCTCGAACAGGCCCAGCCAGGGCGCCAGCCAGGCATACAGGTAGTGCGAGTACAGGATCATGTAGGACGACAGCGCGATGGTGATGAGACCGACCAGGGTGGTGAGCCCCAGCGTGTTGGGACCGACGTGGCCGAGGCTGATGCCCATGGCAACGAAGATGATGGAGAACTCGGAGATCTGCGCCACCGTCAGCCCGGCGAGAAAGCCGGTTCTTTTTCGGTAGCCCATGTAGCCCATGATCGCCATCACGATCAGCGGGTTGCCGATCAGCACGAACAGCGACAGCACGATGGAGGAACTGATTTCGTCGCCGAGGGTAGAAAAGTCGAGCTTGGCGCCGAGGTCGATGAAGAAGAACAGCAGCAGGAAGTCGCGGATGCTGGTGAGCCGCGCGCTGATCGCCTCGCGGTAGGCCGTGGAGGCGAGCGAGAAGCCGGCGATGAAGGCGCCGGCTTCCTTGCTGAAGCCGGCGAATTCGCCCGCTGCCGCCAGTGCGGTGCCCCAGGCGATGGCGAAGATCATCAGCAGTTCCTGCGAGCGCGCCAGGGTATCGACGATGCGCGGCAGCACATAGCGCATCAGGATGAACAGCAGCAGCGCGGCGCCGCCCAGGCGCGCCAGCAGGGTCAGCACCAGGGTCATGCCGCCGACGCCTTCCTCGCCCATGCCGCCGAGCCCGCTCATCACCATCATCGCGATCACCACGGCGAGGTCCTGCACGATCAGAAAGCCGACCGCGATGCGGCCGTGCAGCGAGTCGAGTTCGCGTTTGTCCGACAGCAGCTTGACGATGATGATGGTGCTTGAGAAGGTCAGCGCGACCGCCACATACAGGGCTTCCAGCCAGCCCTTGCCGAGCGCGAGGATGATGAAGAAGCCGAACAGGATGGTGAAAGTGAGCTGCCCCAGTCCGGTGGCGAGCGCGACCGGGCCGATATGGCGGATGTGCCTGAGGTCGAGCTTGAGCCCCACCACGAACAGCAGCACGGTGATGCCGATCTGCGCCAGGAGGTCGATCTGATCGTGCGCCGACACCAGGGAGAAGCCCGCCGGCCCGAGCAAAATGCCCACCACGATGTAGGCGATCAGGATCGGCTGGCGCAGCCGCACCGCGATCGCCCCCAGCACGGTGGTGACGATCAGGAGCAGGGCGAATTCGTCAAAAGGCTGCGTCATCGTTGTGTGCGTGATTCCTTGTGTCGATCGTCATGCTTGGACGAGATGATTGAAGAAATCCACGTGGCTTATCGCGGACGCGGCCTTTCGCAAGCCCCGCGCTGGACGCGGCAAAGCGGGGAGGATGCGTGATCGAAGCGATTCATGGGCTTTTACGTGAGGACGTGTGATTGCGGCGAATCACCGCTTTTTCGATTTCCACCACGCTGTAGACGATGAGGCCGAACACGAGGATGCGTCCCCAGACGGCGAGGTCGAGCGGGGCGGTGGCAAACAGCGCCTGCAGCACGGGCAGGTAGGTGAACAGGCCCTGCAGCACGACCAGCACGCCAATGGCAATCAGCACCGCCCGGTTGCCGGTGAAGCCCGACCAGCCGATGACCGGTGCGGTGAGGCGGCGGCAGTTGAACAGGTAGAAGATCTCGCCCATCACCAGGGCATTGACTGCGGCTGTGCGTGCCACTTCATGCGGCATGCTGCGTTCGAGTTCCCACAGAAACAGGCCGAAGGATCCTGCCACCAGAAACACCGACACGAACCCGATGCGCCACAGCATGAAGCGCGTCAGCAGCGGTTCGCGCGGGTTACGCGGCGGCTGACGCATCGCTTCGGGCTCGGGGCGCTCGAAGGCGAGCGCCAGCGCCAGCGTCACCGCCGTCACCATGTTGACCCACAGGATCTGCACCGGGGTGATCGGCAGGGCGATCCCGAGGAGGATCGCGATCAGCACCATGCCGGCCTCCGCCATGTTGGTGGGCAGGATGAAGACGACGGCCTTCTTCAGGTTGCCGTAGACGGTGCGGCCCTCCTCGACGGCGTGCGCGATCGAGGCGAAGTTGTCGTCGGCCAGCACCATTTCCGCCGCTTCCTTGGCGGCCTCGGTGCCTTTCTGGCCCATCGCCACGCCGACGTCGGCGCGCCGCAGCGCCGGGGCGTCGTTGACGCCGTCGCCGGTCATCGCGGTGACGTGTCCCAGGCTTTGCAGGGCTTCGACCAGGCGCAGCTTATGCTCGGGGCTGGCGCGGGCGAAGATGTCGGTCTTCGCCACCACCTCGCGCAGTTGCGCGTCGTCGAGGGTCTCGATGTCGGCGCCGGTCACCGCGCGCACCGCTTCGCCCGAGTGGTCGCCCAGCCCCAGCTGCTTGCCGATGGCCTGCGCGGTGGCGGCGTGGTCGCCGGTGATCATCTTGACCTGGATGCCGGCGGCGCGGCAGTCGGCGACCGCCTGGATGGCCTCGTCGCGCGGCGGATCGGCCAGCCCCAGCACCGCCAGCAGGGTGAAGCCGCCATCCTCGATGTCGGAAAAGTTCAGTGTCGTCGTGGTTTCGTGCCGCACTGCCAGCGCCAGGAGCCGCATGCCCTGGGCAGCGGCGTCTTCCATGTGTGCATGCCAGAAGTCAGGGTCGAGCGGCGCCTCGCCGCCCGCGCTGCGCTGTGCCTCGCACAGCGCCAGCACTCGCTCCGGTGCGCCCTTGAGATAAATGAAGCCGCGCCCGTCATGGTCGTGGTTGAGTGTGGCCATGAAGCGGTGTTCAGATTCGAACGGGATGACGTCGCTGCGCGGCAGCGCTTCGCGGGTCTGGCGCGGGTCGAGCCCCGCCTTCAGCGCCAGGGTGAGCAGCGCGCCTTCGGTGGGGTCGCCGGTCAGCTGCCAGCCTTCTGCGGTTTCGCGCAGCTCGGCGTCGTTGCACAGGAAGGCGGCGTGCGCCACTTCCCGCAGCAGCGGATAGGTTTCGGGATCGGCGCGTTCGCCTTCGCGGGCAAAGCCGCCTTCGGGCGCGTAGCCGCTGCCCGATACTTCGAAAATGGCGTCGGCGCCGATGACGGTCTGCACCGTCATTTCGTTGCGGGTGAGGGTGCCGGTCTTGTCCGAGCAGATGACGCTGACCGCGCCCAGCGTCTCCACCGCGGGCAGGCGGCGGATGATGGCGTTGCGGTGCGCCATGCGGGTGACGCCTATGGCGAGCGTGATGGTCATGATCGCCGGCAGGCCCTCGGGGATCGCCGCCACCGCCAGGCCCACCGCGGCGAGGAACATGTCGCTCGCCGGGTAGTCGCGCACCCACACGCCGAAGCCGAAGATCAGCGCCGACAGCAGCAGGATCACCCCCGCCAGCCACTGGCCGAAGCGCGCCATCAGCTTCAGGAGCGGGGTGGTGAGCTTCTCAACCGTCGCCAGAAGGGTGCTGATGCGCCCCAGCTCGGTGGCGGTGCCGGTGGCTACCACCACGCCGGTGCCCTGGCCGTGGGTGACCAGGGTGCCCGACCACGCCATGCAGGCACGGTCGCCGAGCGCGGCATCGGCTTCGACCGGATCGACCTGCTTGTCGACTGCGAGCGATTCGCCGGTCAGCGCAGCTTCCATCACCTGCAGGTTCTTGATGTCGATCAGCCTGAGGTCGGCGGGCACGCGGTCGCCCGAGGCAAGGTGCACGATGTCGCCCGGCACCAGCTCCTCGGCGGGAATTTCGTGGCGCTCGCCGGCGCGGGTGACGGTGGCGTGCAGCGACAGCATGTCGCGGATCGCGTCGAGCGCCTCTTCGGCGCGGCCTTCCTGGATGAAGCCGATCACCGCGTTGACGATCACCACGCCGAAAATCACGCCGGAATCGAGCCAGTGGCCGAGCAGCGCGGTGATGACCCCGGCCGCCAGCAGCACGTAGATCAGCACGTTGTGGAACTGCAGCAGCAGGCGCTGCCAGGCAGGCTGCGGCCGTGGCGGCGGCAGCCGGTTGGGACCGAATTCCGCGCGCCGCGCATCGACCTCGTCCGGGGACAGGCCTTCGCGCGGTGCTTCGAGTCGGGTCAGGGTGTCGCTGGCGGGAAGGCTGTGCCAGCGCGGTGAATCTTCGTTGGCGTGCAAGCGATATCTCCGGTTCGGTCGACGTTCGGCACGGGGCGTGCTGAAAAGCGTGTCGAAGGCATGAAATTTGTGTCAGCGCGCTCTACAATTCTGGCACACCTCAAAAATACGGATGCGCAATGCCGGGATTGTCTGTCGCGGGCGCAACACCGCAGGCTTTAAACCTATTCGTCGGTGCAGCCGTCATGCCGGACTTACTCCCCCTTAACCGCGCTGTCTGAAACTTCATGCTGCCGAAGCGTTTCCGCCGTTTTATCCCCGACCCGCAGACCCTGCGCGAACACCGCGCGCTGCGCTGGATGGGACCTATGCTGCATGACCGCCGCCTGTGGCATGTGAACCGGCGCGGGATTGCCATGGGCCTGGCCATCGGTGTTTTCTTCGGTCTGCTGATGCCGGTGGCGCAGATTGTTTTCGCCGCGGTGGCGGCGCTGCTGCTGCGCGCCAACATTCCGGCCGCGGTCGGCAGCACCCTGATCACCAACCCCATCACCTTCGCGCCGGTGTACTACGCGGCCTACCATCTGGGCGCCTGGATGCTGGGGCACGCCGACGTGGCGCTGGCCGAGGTCGATCTCGACCGCGTCGCGGCCAGAACCGAGACCGGGCTGGCGCTGTGGATGGACCGCCTGTACACCGTAGGGCCGCCGCTGGCGCTGGGCTTGCTGACGCTGGCGGTGGTCCTGTCGGTGCTGATCTATTTTGCCGTGCACTGGACCTGGCGGCTGCGCGTCGTGCGCGCCTGGCAGCGCCGCAAGGCCCGTCGACAGCAGCGCTGAAGCTTGGGCACGGGCTTTTTGCCCCTCATGCTCCCGGCCGCTGCTGGCCAAAGGCCCAAATTCGGCAATACTTGCAGCTCGACACGCGCAGTGCCGGCATGCGGACGACCCCGCGCAGTGCCGGCCTGTGCTTGGATTTCGGCGCAAACCACCCATCGACCTGGAGCCGCATTACCTGCCCACCATGCTGGATCTGGCCGTCATCTGGCTGTCTCTGCTTGCCTGCCTCGCCGTGATCGGTGTGGCGGGCGTCAGGCTTTCGCGCTACGGCGACATCATCGCCGAGAAGAGCGGGCTCAGCCGCGGGTGGGTGGGCCTGATCCTGCTGGCCACGGTCACTTCGCTCCCGGAACTCGTCACTGGGCTGTCCGCCGTTACGCTCGCACGGGTTCCGGACATCGCTGTGGGCGACATTCTGGGCAGTTGCGTGTTCAACCTGCTCATCATCGTGGTGCTCGATGTTCTCTACCGCAAGGAATCCATCTACACCCGCGCGCGCCAGGGCAACGTGCTGGCCGCCGGTTATGGCATCGTGCTGATCGGCGTTGGCGGCTTCAACCTGTTGCTGTATCGCGCGGGAACGATGCCTTCCATCGGCCATGTCGGCCTCTACACCCCCGTCATCCTGCTGCTCTACCTGCTGGCCATGCGTACGCTCTACCGCTACGAACAGGCGCAGGTCAGCGAGTATGTTGAAGACCGGGTCGAGCTATATCCGCACGTCACGCTGAAAAAGGCGGTGCAGGGCTACGTCATGGCTGCGGCGGCGGTGGCGGCGGCCGGCATCTGGCTGCCGTTTATCGCCAAGGATCTGGCAGAGGCGATGGCTTGGGGGCAGAGCTTCGTCGGCACGCTGTTCGTTGCTGCGGTCACCTCGGCTCCCGAAGTCGTGGTCACGCTGGCTGCACTGCGCATGGGCGCGGTCGACCTGGCCATCGGCAACCTGTTTGGCAGCAACCTGTTCAATATCGCCATTCTCGCCATCGACGACCTCGCTTACCTGCCCGGCCCGCTGCTGGCCGACGTCTCGATCTCGCATGCCGCCTCGGCCTTCTCGGCCATGATGATGAGCGGGCTGGCAGTAGTCGGACTGATCCTGCGGCCGGCATCGCGCGTCTATCGAACGGTCAGCTGGATCAGCCTGCTGCTACTCGTCGTCTACCTGCTGAACACACTGTTTCTCTATCTCTATGGCCTCTGATTCCGACAAATCCCCCATCCACTGGCATGGCCTCGACAGCGAGGTGGCCGCCACGCAGCTCGACAGCGACCTCGAGCAGGGGTTGACTGCCGATGCAGCTGCAGCGCGGCTGGCGCAGGTCGGGCCCAACGCGCTGCAGGAGGCGGCCCGACGCCACCCGCTTGTCATGCTGGCGTCGCAGTTCACCGATTTCATGATCCTGGTGCTGATCGCCGCCGCGATCATCGCCGGCTTCATCGGCGAGCCGCTGGATGCCATCGCCATCATGGTCATCGTTTTCCTCAACGGCATCCTCGGCTTCGTCCAGGAATACCGCGCCGAGCGCGCGATGGCGGCGCTGAAGCAGATGGCCAGCCCGCAGGCTCGGGTGATCCGCGACGGCCAGCCCGGCCTGATCAACGCGGTGGATCTGGTGCCCGGCGACTTGGTGGAACTGGAAGCCGGCAACATCCTGCCGGC
This sequence comes from Gammaproteobacteria bacterium, assembly GCA_018820745.1. GTDB lineage: Bacteria > Pseudomonadota > Gammaproteobacteria > Burkholderiales > Thiobacillaceae > Thiobacillus. Next base: position 3,552 of record JAHJNP010000279.1, on the reverse strand, counting down.
CGACCTGCGCCTGACCGAACTGGCCGCGCTCAAGGTCGACGAGTCCGCGCTCACCGGCGAATCGCAGCCGGTCGAAAAGCAGCTCGCAAGCCTGGAACAAACCGAGCTGCCGCTCGGCGACCGCCTCAACCTGGCCTACAAGGGGACGGTAGTGACCTACGGCCGCGCGCGCGGCCTGGTGGTGGCGACCGGCATGAAGACCGAGCTGGGGAAGATCGCCGCGCTGCTGTCCGGCGAATCCGGAAAGACGCCCCTGCAGAAGCGGCTGGCGCGCTTCGGCCGGCATCTGGCGCTGGTGGTGCTGGCGATCTGCGTCATCATTTTTGTCGCCGGCTGGCTGCGCGGAGAGCCGCCGCTGCTGATGCTGCTCACCGCGATCAGCCTGGCCGTCGCCGCCATCCCCGAGGCGCTGCCGGCGGTGGTCACCATTTCGCTCGCGATGGGGGCGGCGCGCCTGGTTAAGCAGAACGCGCTGATCCGCCGTCTGCCCGCGGTGGAAACGCTCGGTTCGGTCACCTATATCTGCTCAGACAAGACCGGCACGCTGACGTTGAACCAGATGCAGGTCGATCGCGTGCTGGCCGCCGGCGAAACCCGTTCCGGGCTGCACGGCGCATACGATTCCATCCCGCCTTGCGGGACTCAAGCGCGTAGTGGATCGGAGTCCTTTAGGGCCGAGGGCGCGCCGTGGCGTGAAATGGGACTCGTCATGGCGCTGTGCAACGACGCTGTGGCTGACGCCGACGGCAAGCTGGCCGGCGACCCCACCGAGACCGCGCTGCTCGAAGCCGCGCAGGCGGCCGGGTTCGACAAGACCGCGCTGCAGCAGTCGCTGCCGCGCGTGGCGGAGCTTCCCTTCGACTCCGATCGCGCCCGCATGAGCACGCTGCATCGCGACGGCGAGACGGTGCTGATGCTGGTCAAGGGCGCGCCCGAGGGTGTGCTGGCGCTGTGTGACGACCAGCTTGCCGCGGGGGGCGCGACGACCATCGATCAGGCCGCGCTGCAGGACGAGGCCGAACAGCTGGCCGCGCAGGGGCTGCGGGTGCTGGCTTTCGCGCTGAAGCGGCTGCCGGCGGTGCCGGATGCGCTCGACGCCGCCACGCTGGAGGCCGGGCTCAGCTTCATCGGTCTGGCTGGCATGATCGATCCGCCGCGTCCCGAGGCCGCCGATGCGGTGGCCGCGTGCAAGACTGCCGGCATCGTCCCGGTGATGATCACCGGCGACCATCCCGCCACCGCGCGCGCCATCGCAAGCCGGCTCGGCATCATCGAGGACGGCGGCCGCGTGCTCACCGGCAGCGAGCTGGCGCGATTGAGTCTGGCGGAATTCGAGCGCGAGGTGGAATCGGTGCGGGTCTACGCCCGCATCAACCCCGAGCAGAAGATCAAGATCGTGCAGGCGCTGCAGGACCAGGGCGAATTCGTCGCCATGACCGGCGACGGTGTCAACGACGCGCCGGCACTGAAGATGGCCGACATCGGCGTCGCCATGGGTCGTGGCGGTACCGACGTGGCACGCGAGGCGGCGGCGATGACGCTCTTGGACGACAACTTCGCCACCATCGTCCATGCGGTGCGCGAAGGCCGCCGCATCTTCGACAACATCCGCAAGTTCGTCAAATACACGATGACGAGCAACTCGGGCGAGATCTGGACCATCTTCCTCGCCCCTTTTCTCGGCCTGCCGATCCCGCTGCTGCCGATCCACATTTTATGGATCAACCTGGTCACCGACGGCCTGCCGGGGCTCGCGCTCGCCAATGAACAGGCCGAGCGCAACCTCATGCAGCGGCCGCCGCGTCCACCGAAGGAAAGCATCTTCGCCCACGGCATGTGGCAGCACATCCTGTGGGTGGGCCTCTTGATGGGCGGGGTGTCGCTGCTGACGCAGGCCTGGGCGATCCATGTCGGCTCCGCGCACTGGCAGAGCATGGTGTTCACGGTGCTGACGCTGTCGCAGCTGGGCCATGTGCTGGCGATCCGCTCCGAGCGCGAATCGCTGTTCAGCCAGGGTGTGCTGTCCAACCGGCTGCTGGTCGGCGCGCTGCTGCTGACCTTCGCCCTGCAGATGGCCGTGCTCTACGTGCCCTGGCTCAATCCGATCTTCAAGACCGAACCCTTGAGCCTTGGCGAACTGACCCTTTGCCTCGCGCTGTCGTCGGTGGTGTTTTTCGGGGTGGAAATCGAGAAATGGCTGGTGCGGCGCGGCAGGCTGTACGGCGCCGCGTAGCGCGGCGGCTCAGAGTTCCGACAGCGGCTTTTGCGCGGCCTGGGTGTCGACCGCGCCCATGTGCGCGATCAGCGCCGCCAGGTCCTGGTTGAGGCGCGCCAGCGCATCGTCGGGCAACTGGCCGAGCGCATGCGTGAGGATGCCGGTCTGGGGTTGCGGCGCTCTTTCGAGCGCCTGCTCCCCCGCGGCGGTGAGGTACAGCTGCACCACGCGCTGGTCGACATGGTTGCGTTCGCGCCGGACCAGCCCGGCCTTTTCGATCTTGTCGAGCAGGTTGCTGGCGGTCGAGGCGTGGATCGACAGGGCCTGCGCCAGCTCGGACACTTTCATGCCGGGATGCTGGCGCAACGCGGCCATCGCCCAGATCTGCGCGCCGCTGACGCCGCAGGCCTTTTCCACCGCCTTGAAATGCTGGCGCACGGCGCCGAAAATCATGCGGAACTGGCGCAGGGCCTCGCTGGCGGCGGGGGTGTTTGAACTCAAGGCGTGATCTCCGGATGCGGCAAAGCGCTCATCATGGCAGGAATTTCAGCTTGCCGTGTCCATGACCTGCACCCACAGCGACTTGACGACATCGCGCACGCTTTCCACCGCGGGTAGCGGCACCCGTGCATAGTCCGCGCCGCTGAGCTTGATCGCGTGCTGCTGGCGGCGCAGCTCGCGGTAGGCGTCGGCGGCGGCCTCGGCGACGCCGGCGGGAACCAGTCCGGCCGCGCCCGCGCGCAGCAGCAGCGCGATGTTGCCGACGTTGTCGGCAAGTTCAGGGTGCGCGGCGCAATGCCGCAGCACCAGGTACTGCACGCAGAACTCGACGTCGACGATGCCGCCGCTGTCATGCTTCAAGTCGAACAGTTCGCTGTCGTTGAGGTGGCCGGCGTGCATTTTTTCGCGCATCGCCAGCACCTCCTCGCGCAGCTTTTCGGCGTCGCGCGGCAAGCACAGCCCCTCGCGGCGCAGGGCCTCGAAGGCCGCGCCGATCGCCGCATCGCCGCAGACGAAGCGCGCGCGCGTCAGCGCCTGGTGTTCCCAGGTCCAGGCGTGATGCAGCTGGTAGTCGCGGAACGCCTCGACCGAGCTGACCAGGAGGCCCGCCGCGCCGTCCGGGCGCAGGCGCAGGTCGGTCTCGTAGAGAATGCCCGCCGGGGTGAGGGTGCCGAGCCAGGTGTTGATGCGCTGCGTCAGCCGCGCGTAGATTTCCTGCGCGCGCTCGTCGGTATCGTCGTAGAGGAACACCAGGTCGAGGTCGGACGCGTAGCCGAGCTCCCGGCCGCCGAGCTTGCCGTAGCCGATGACGGCGAAGCGCGGCGTGTCGCGGTGGC
>JAHJNP010000278.1 GCA_018820745.1 Gammaproteobacteria bacterium | reverse complement strand
GCACGGTGTGGGGCATCTATCACGCGCTGGTCAATATCGGCATGAGCGGATCGGGCAGCCTCGACCAGGTCGCAGGTCCGGTCGGCGAGGCACTGATCATGACTGCACTGGGCCTCGCGGTCGCGATCCCGGCGGTGCTCGCGTACAACTTCTTTAACCGTTCCAAGCGCCAGATGTTGTCCGAGGTCGACGGCTTTGCGCACGACCTGTTCGCCTTCATGTCGACCGGGGTGCGCAACAACACCCGTATCGAGAAGGACGCCGCACAGGTTTACACCGCGCCCGTCGCAAGGAGCGCGTAATGGCCTTCGGCGGACTCACGAACGACAGCGGCGACGGCGACAATGCGGAAATCAACATGATCCCGCTGATCGACGTGATGCTGGTCCTGCTGGTGATTTTCATCATCACTGCGCCCATGATGACGCACGCGGTCAAGGTCGACCTGCCGCAGGCGTCAAGCCAGCCGAACGAGGTCAAGCCCGAGACGATCAATCTGTCGATCAAGGCCGACGGCTCGGTGTACTGGAACGCCGAAGCCGTCGACGCCGCCGCCTGGCAGGCGCGCATGGACGCGGCCGCGCAGCAGACGCCGCAGCCGGAAATCCACCTCCGTGCCGACGGCGACCTCGCCTACAGGCACGTCGCGCAGATCATGGCCGACGCCGGGCGCGCCGGATTGACCAAACTCGGTTTCGTCACCGATCCGCGCACCGCGCGATAAAAAATTTACCCACCAGCCAGCCAATCGCATGCCTTGCGCCAGCCAGCCAAATTTTTCTGACGCAAGGAGCCATTACATGACCCGCAAGACCCCCAGGATCAAACCACTCTGCCTCGCTTTGGCCGTCACGGCAGCGATCAGTTTTTCAGCCCATGCCGCTGAAATTGAGTTGCCGCGTATCGACGTGGTCGGCGAAGACGAGCAGGCCATCGCCAAACAGCCCGGTTCGGTGGCCATCGTCACCCGGGAAGAACTGGAGCTGACGCAGCCGCTGTCGGTCCAGGATGCGCTCAAGTCCGTCCCGGGCATTGTGGTGCGCGAGGAGGAAGGCTACGGCTTCATTCCGAACATCGGCATGCGCGGCCTCAACCCCAACCGTAGCCAGAAACTGCTGGTGCTAGAAGACGGCGTGCCCATCGCGCCCGGCCTGTTCCTCGCCAACGAGTCCTACTACAGCCCGCGCATCGAGCGCATGCAAAGCATCGAGGTGCTGAAGGGCGCAGCCGGCCTGCGCTACGGTCCCACCACCATCGGCGGCGTCGTCAACTACAAGACCAAAGATCCAGAACAGGGCGCGAAGGTGACCGCCAAGGTCGGCACGCACGGCTATCGCTCGATCGGCCTCGACGCCGGCGGCACAGCGCCGTCGGGCGAAGCCATCGGCGGCATCAGCCTGGTCAAGGCCGAAGGCGACGGCTTTCGCCACAACGGTTTCGACATGACCGACCTCATGATCAAGGGCGGCATGGCCCTCGGCGAAAACCAGTGGATCGGCGTCAAGTTCACCCGCTACGACAACGAGATCAACACCTCCTACGTCGGCCTGCGTCCCAACGAATATCTCAATGATCCGACCAAGAATCCGGCGCCGAACGATTATTTCCTGACCGATCGCAATTCGTTCGACCTGAACCACGAAGCCCAGCTCGGCGACGGCATCAAGCTCAACACCCTCGTCTACTGGAGCCAGCTCAACCGCGACTACTGGCGTCGCGACGTCGCCGGCCGCAGCGCGGACGGCACCACCTTCGTCGACTGCGGCATCGGTTCGTTTTGCATGTCCGGACGCAACCGCGCCTTCGAAATGATGGGTGTGGACAGCCGTCTGCACGTCGATCACAACGGCTTCGGCATCAGGAACGAGGCCGAAATCGGCATCCGCCTGCACAGCGACAAGCTGAACAACCGGACGGTACGCTCGCGCACCGACCCCAACGCGCGTTCCGGCGAGCTGACCGGCGACGACACCCAGGAAGCGCAAGGGATCGCCTTCTACGGCCAGAACCGCTTCATCCTCAGCGAGCGCGTCGCGGTCACGCCCGGCCTGCGCATCGAAACCTACGACCAGAGCCGCAAGAACGAGCTGACCGGCGTGTCCGGCGAGTCGAGCAACACGGAAGTCATGCCCGGCGTCGGCGCGACCTGGCAACTCACGCCGCAGGCACAGCTGTTTGCGGGCGCGTTCAAGGGCTTCTCGCCGGCGATGGTCGCCACCGCCATCAGCGGCGCCGGCGTCGATCAGGAACTCGATGCCGAACGCTCGACCAACTTCGAAATCGGCGTGCGCGGCGCATCGGGGCGGCTGAGCTACGAGGCGACCGCCTTCCACATGGACTTCGCCAACCAGATCATTCCGCAATCCGAATCGGGCGGCGTCGGCGCGACGGCGACCAACGCCGGCGAGACCCTGAATCAGGGTCTCGAAGGCGCACTCGGCTATGAAATCGGCGGGGG
>JAHJNP010000277.1 GCA_018820745.1 Gammaproteobacteria bacterium | reverse complement strand
GGCGCGACGGCGACGCGGGGGTGATCGAAGCGGTACTGCCGCGGGCCAGCCTGCTCTACCGCTCCGATGCCTTCAAATCCAAGGCCATTGCCGCCAACGTCACCCAGCTTGCCGTGGTGGTGGCGGCACGGCCGAGCTTTTCGATGGAACTGGTGCAGCGCTGCATCCTCACCGCCGAGGATCAGGGCATCGCCAGCCTGCTGATCCTCAACAAGTCCGACCTGCCGGAAACGCCGGCCGCGCTTGAACGCCTGGGCCTGCTCACCCGCATCGGCTATCCGCTTGTCATGCTGTCGGCGCTGACCGACGTGGCGCCGCTGCGCCCTGCCCTGCACGGCCACACCACGCTTCTGATCGGCCAGTCCGGAATGGGCAAGTCGACCCTCATCAACGCGCTGTTTCCGGATGCCAGCGTGGTCACCGCAGAGTATTCCGTAGCGCTCGACAGCGGGCGCCACACCACCACCCACACCCGCCTGCACCGGCTGGATGCCGACTCGGCGGTGATCGACTCGCCCGGCCTGCAGGAATTCGCCCTGCAGCATATGGATGCCCATGCCCTGGCGCACGGCTTCGTCGAGTTCCGCCCGTTTCTGGGGCAGTGCCGCTTCCGTGACTGTAAGCATGAGACCGAGCCGGGCTGCCGGTTGCAGGAAGCCGCCGCCGCAGGCGAGATCGACCCCGCACGCCTCAAGCTGTTCCAGACCCTGCGCCGCCTGCAGCAAAACGCCGCCCAGCGGCTATAAACCAAGCTGGTTCACACCACGAGGAGGGCGGCCATGAAATCAATTCTGGTTGCGTTGATGGGGCTATGGCTGGGATTTCCCGTGCCGGTAGAGGCCGCGGGGAAATGGGTGGCGACGCCCTACGCGCCGGCCAGGGTCATGTTCGAATTTTATCTGGACGACCCGCAGAAAATCGGCAGTGCGCTGTTCTGGATTCGATCGCTGATGAACCCCCTGCAGGCAGCACCCTACAGCTATTCGCCTGAAGACCTGAGCATCGTGGTCGTGATCCACGGCACCGAAATCGTCACGGTGGCGACAAGGAACGAGGCCAAATACCAGGCAGCGGTCGACCGCATGCGCTACTACGCCGACCTTGGCGTCTCGTTCAAGGTGTGCGGGCAGGCGGCCGAGGACTTCGGCTATGCGGTGAAAGACTTTCAGGATTTCATCGAAGTCGTGCCCAATGCCATGACCGAGCTGGCGCACTGGCAGCAGCAGGGCTATGCGCTGATCATCCCGCAGATCATGAGCAAGACGATCGACATCGAGTCGATCCGTTAGCCCGAATACTGCGGTATGCGCTTCACTTATTGTTGACGCCCTGCAACTTCTTCACCACAAAGGCACAGAGACACGGAGAAAACCATTAAAGCAGCAAGAGCTGCCCTTCGATTCTTCAAGTCCAACAGGCTCCGGGCTTTTCCTCTGTGCCTCTGTGGTTCAATTTTTTTCAGGCCTTATTCCGGCCAGTGCTTGATGTAGCGCTTAAGCAGGCTGTTCTCGAAGTTGGCTTCCTTCAGGCTGGCGCGCGCCACATCGTGGAAGGAAATGATGGCGAACAGCTTGCCGCCGTCGAGAATCGGCAGGTGGCCGATGTGCGACTTGGTCATCACATCGCGCGCATAGTCCACCGAGTCGCTGGCATCGGCGACCACCGGCTCGGTCACCATGATGGTGCTGACCTGCGCATCCTTCAGGTCGCAGCCCTGCTTGACCATGCCCTGCACCACGTCGCGCTCGGTCAGCAACCCAACCATCTCACCGTTCTGCAGCACCACCAGCGAACCAACGCCCAGGCTCACCAGCTTGGCGACGGCGCTTTCCACCGAATCGGTCGGTGCGATGCTGTGGATGGTGTCGCTTTTGAGGGTGAGGATTTCGCGAATCTGCATGGTGATCTCCGGGTCAACTTGTGGGTGCGTAATAACGTAATGATAGAGCGATGGCGCGCGGCGGGCTATGGTCTGACCAGCCCAGCTTCGACCTGGCGGCGATTTTCGGCGCCGGTCAGCGTCTCGACCAGCGCCAGCGCAAAGTCCATCGCGGTGCCGGGGCCGCGCGAGGTCAGCACCTTGCCGTCCTGCACCACGGCCTCGGCGCTGACGGTCACGCCGGGCAGGCCATCGAGGAAGCCGGGGTAGCTGGTTGCCCGCTTGCCGTCGAGCACGCCGGCCTCGGCCAGCGCCATCGGCGCGGCGCAGATGGCGGCGGTGTACTTGCCGGCTGCAGCCATTTTCTGCAGCAGTTCGATGATGCGCGCATCGTCCTTCAGATGCGATGCCCCCGGCATGCCGCCCGGCAGCACCACCATGTCGTAGTCGTCCTGCAGCGCCACCTCGAGCGTGACGTCGGGCACCAGCTGCACGCCGCGGCTGGCCCGGACGATGCCGGGCTTGAGGCCGGCGGTCACCACCTCGACGCCACCACGGCGCAGCAGATCGATGATGGTGACGGCTTCGAGTTCTTCGCAGCCGTCTGCCAGGGGAACCAGGACCTTGGTCATGCTCGCCTCCTAATATCTTGAGCTGAAAATGCGCGAAGGGAATGGTCAGTCGCGGAAATTCTGATACTGCAGCGGAAAATCGGTGATGGACTTTCGCACCAGCGCGATGGTGTCCTGCAGCAGGTCGCGCTTGGCGCCCGACACGCGGACCGCGTCGCCCTGGATGCTGGCCTGCACCT
>JAHJNP010000276.1 GCA_018820745.1 Gammaproteobacteria bacterium | reverse complement strand
GCCTTCAGGCTCAGCGGCGTCACCTGCAGACCTTCCGCGATCGCCGGCACCGCCGTATTGACGATGGTGGTATCGAGCCCCTCCATGAACAGCGCCACGGCCACGACCCAGGGCAGGTAGGTTTTGACGGTGGCGCTGTTCATCTGTGGGCGGCGGGTTCTGGACAAAATATCGAACGGGTTGCGTCCGCGATTCCCGGGCAGAAAATTGGGTTCGATCTCAGGCGGGGTTGTGCGCGACAATCACCCGCATGCCCCATGGCATGCAAACGCCGTCAGGCGATTCGCGCAGGCCGCCGAGATGCTCATGGATGCCGTCGATGAGAGTCGCTTCGTCGAGCGCCGGCATGTAGAACAGCCGGGACAGGAAGGCGAGCAGCGCCGAGCGTGAGGGGCAGCGCCAGCAATATTCCCGCCGAAAGTCGGAGCGGATCGTCCAGCCCGCTTCGCGTATCGCGTCAACGAAAGCGTCGTTCGCGAAGCGCCCGCTGTGTCCCAGCGGATTGTGCCGATCCACAAAAACATCGAGAAACCCGGCAACCGGGCTTCCCTCGGCAACTTCGCCCACCACCAGACGCGCGCCGGGTTTTGCGACCCGGCGCGCTTCGCAAAAGATCGTGTTCCATTCGGTTTCGTGATGGAGTGCCGCCTGCGCCACCAGGGCATCGAAGTGCTGCGCCTTGAAAGGCAGCGCCTGCAGCGGGGACAAATGCGCATCCAGCCCACGCTGCTGCGCAAACCCGTTCAGGACCTCGCTGCTGTCCACGCAGGTATAGGCGGCATTGCGCGCGCTTACAGCCGGGGCGAGATAGCCGCCCGCTGCGCCCAGGTCGAGCACGCGCTCGCTCGCGACGAGGTCGAGCAGGTCGACGAGATAGTCCATTTCTTCTTCCAGCGCCTGCGGCCAGTCGGTCATTGCTGCATCGTAGGCCGCACCGCGCAGACGGAAGATGTCGCTGTAGCGTTCCGGGCGCGTGCTCATGCACGGTTCCTCGGGCGGACCGGGCCGCGCAAGCGTGCGCGCACCCAGCGCGGGAACCCCTGGCGGGCGGGGCGATCGCTTGATTCGCCGGCGAGTTCCTGAAACGCCTCGATCATGCGCGTGGCCGAAGCGAGCTGCGCGTCGAGGCGAAGCGGGGCGACCGAGTCGCGCTTCGGCATCACCATCGGATTGGTGTTGATTTCGAACACCTGCATCTGACCCGCGGCATCGAAGCCATAGTCGATCCGTCCGTAATCCACCCCGGCAAGATCAAACACACGGTTCACCGCGTCGCGCTCGGGAAACGTCTCCATCCACTCGCGTTCGTATGCCGCGAGTTCCGGGTTGATTCTGTCGGGATGCTTGACCTGCCAATGGCGAGCGAACAGGACGTGGCGGGGAATCAAATGCCGGTCGATTCGCATCGCGGAAAACTTGCAGTACAAGCCGGCATCGAAAGGTGCCGTACAGCGCAGCCATTCACACACCAGCAGATCGCTCGGCCGCGTCCACTGCATCACCACCTCCAGCGCGTCGGTCAGGGCCGCGTGATCGTGCAACAGGGGAGTCAGGCTGCCGCGATGGTCGTTGCGCGCGCGCAAAAAGACCGGGAAACGCAAGTCGGCGGGCAGCGCCTGCGCCGGCATTACCCGGAAGTTGCAGTACGCCGCCTCACGCAGCCGCGCGTTCAGCGTCTCGCGCTCTGGCACGCCACCGGGCGGATTGAGAAGACGGCCCTGCCCGCGCTCGGCAAACCAGCGGCTGTAAGTCGTGCGTTCGTCAGCGTGGAGCCGATCCCAGTCGCTCAGAATCGCCGTGCCCCCGAGTGAGCGGAAATCGAAAAGACTCTCGTAGGGGACGACCTGCACCTGAGCGACCAGTTGCGGCGCCCAGTCGCGCAGGAACCATTCTAGGGGAAACGTGAATTTGCCGGTGGCGAAATAAGCGAACATTGAAATCCTCGAAGCGAGTTTAAAACGCCAGACCCAATTTAATTCCCCTGAACATCTATCGAGCCTGCCTTCAGCGCAGGTCGGGCGTCATCCAAAAAACCGCTGGTAAACACCCAAGTCCACTCTGTTTGTTTTGAGTGGCGTGGGCTGGAGAAATCGTGTCTGACCCCATTTATTTCGGCGCTTGATTACGGTCGGCTAATGGGTGACTCCATTTATTCTTTATTTCAGGCGCATATTGGGTCTCATGGCTTTGGGAGAGCAAGGTTCTTCAAGTCCAACTCGAGCGCTGAGAGAATATTTGCCTGTACTAGGACGAAGCGAGTTGGATCAAGCACATCAGGTGATGCGTCGCCCGAATACTTCTTGAAGACCGAACCGGCTTGTGTCTTCTTTGCCTTAATCTTCGCCTTGTCCCCGTGGTCCGTGTCATGTTGGAGATCAGTTCGAAGGACGTTTACGTCATTAAATGAGGAAGGTAGCGTTTCACCCAAACGCTGTCCAATGCTCTCTCGGAACACGAAGTACAGGTCACTGATGAGAGCCTTGTATGTCGTCAGATCCTTGATGGGTTTACCCAAGTTGGTTACTGCTGGAACCGTCTTATTCGTAGCCTTGAAAAGATCCTTCCCATGGCCGGCGGCATACGCCGTATTCAGGCGTGAGATCTCAGCCGCTATAGCTTCCCCCAGCTCTCTAACCCGACCGGTAAGTCCGCTCGCTATAAGAGCGCTAGGATCGAAAGCGGCGGCGACGTCCAGATCGTGCATGAAAGCCTTGCGCAACAAGATCTCCTGCCGCGTTCGGGCGCCAGCTTTCACATTTGCGTTGATGGATTTCTGGAATCTGATGAAATCGTAGTCAGTTGCAGCCTGTCCGAGCTCTACTTGGTGACTGAGCTCGCTCATGAAATGCTGCACAAAGTCAGCGAACCTCTTCTCAAGACCTGCGGAGTTGCCGGTGGCCACGAGCCGACACGCGAGACTTATGATTGACTGAACGACTGTCCGGTTTTTCAGAAGCGGGCTCGCCTTCGGGAAAGCCGCGGAGAGAAAGTCCAACGCTGCTCGGAGGCGCTTGCCAACTGCCGACGTGGGCGAGAAGTTGCTCTGAGCCTCAAAGACGGGCTTTATATCGTCGTATCGTAGGCCGGTTTCAATTCCTTCGATCTCAATGACTGCTGCTTTGCTCAAGATATCGAAATGGGCAAGGCGGGTGTCTGCGACGACAATAGAATTTTTAAGAAAGTCGTGTTTTGTTTGGCTCCTGCAGAAATCACGGAGCTTGCTGTGTACCGAGTTGAGCTTTTCACTGCTTGTAAGTGGTAGACCTTGCTGCAAACGCTGAAAGAACTGTTTCAGTTCTGCTTCGGTTGCTTCTTCTACCTCGTCATAGTCAATCTCATAGTCATCGAACGCGTCAGAAAACTTAGGCTTGAGGTCCTTATAGTAGGGGCCTCCAAACTGCGCGGTTGAGTCAGCCGCAAGTCCGAGTTCGTTAGCAAAGAACTCATAAATCGCGGTGAGTCGTTGCTGACCGTCTACGACTTCATATTCGTCCTCAGAATTCCTGACGAAGTAGAACTTCGGGAGTCGCCATCCGCGAAGAATGCTGTCGATCAGCTGCTGCTTTTTCGTCGCGTCCCATACTTCGCCGCGCTGCCATTCGGGGATCTCGTAGCGGTCTCGGCGCTTATATATCTTGTCGAGCGCGCGGCGTTGGGGTGTCATTTTCATGACTGAAGTCTCCTTCGACGGAATTGGTTTTCGAGCGCGGTGATCATGTCGCTGTGGCCGGCCAACGTAAATTCAATGGCAAAATTGCCATATATCTAGCTCAGCCCAGCTGCTTGTACTTTCGATACCACTCCACCCACTTCCCGATCCCGTATTCCAGCGTTGTCGCCGGTTTGAATCCGGTGTCGCGAACCAGCTCGTCGATATCCGCGTAGGTCGCCTGCACGTCGCCATCCTGCATCGGCAGGAAGTTCTTTTTCGCGGTCTGGCCGAGCGCGGCTTCGATGGTGCCGATGAAGTCCATCAGCTGCACCGGGGTGTGGTTGCCGATGTTGTAGAGGCGATAGGGCGCGTGGCTTGAGGCCGGGTCGGGATTGTTGTGATCGAAGTTGGGGTTGGGCTGCGGGATGCGGTCGAGCACTTTGACGGTGCCGTCAGCGATGTCGTCGATGTAGGTGAAGTCGCGCATCATGTCGCCGTGGTTGAAGACGTCGATGGTGCGGTTTTCCAGGATGGCGGAGGTGAACAGCCACGGCGACATGTCGGGCCGGCCCCACGGGCCGTAGACGGTGAAGTAGCGCAGGCCGGTGGTGGGCAGGCCGTAGAGGTGCGAGTAGGTGTGTGC
>JAHJNP010000275.1 GCA_018820745.1 Gammaproteobacteria bacterium | reverse complement strand
TCGCGCCGGACGGTGACCTGATCGCCGCACACCACGCGCAGATGGCGGCCCTTGACCTGGCACGGCAGCTCGCCGTCGGCTGTGGCGACGATGAAGCGGCGGCTGAATGCGGCGACGACCTGCCCGGTCAGGACGGTCACGGGATCAGATGTCAAACAGCATGTCGACCTTGGCCGCGCAGATGAAATCGTTTTCGGAAAGTCCGCCGATGGCATGCGTCCAGTACTCGACCTTGACGGTGTTGTAGCCCACCAGCAGATAGGGATGATGGTCTTCGCGGTGCGACACCCACATTACCGCGTTGGTGAAGGCCTGCGCCTGGTAGTGGTCCTTGAACTTGAATTCCTTGGCGATCTTTTCGCCTTCGTGCTGCCAGCCCGACAGGCCCTTCAGCAGCGGCCCGATCTGCGCTTCGGTCAGCGGGGCGACGCCGCCTTCGCAAGGTGCGCACTTCTTGCGCACGAGTTCTTCGATGATGTTAGCCATTGCGATTCCTTGCTTAGAACTTGTAATACTGCTGATTGAGGTAAGCCGCGACGTGCGCTTCGTCTTCCGGAAACCAGCCGGCGCCGGTGTTGGCGTTGCAGGCGGAGACGCGGGCGGCGAGCTGCTGCGTGTTCTGGATCTTGCGGTCGGCGCGGGTGTAGATCTCGCTGCCGTCGCCGCCGAGCATGCTGGCATGGCAGCTGATGCAGGCCTTGTCGTGCAGACCCTTGCCGGTCTTGGGGTCGCCCTTGGCGACGGGCGCGGCGTGAACGCCGCTGGCCAGCAGTGCGCCACAGAATAGAACGGTCAGGATTTTCATGATGGGACTCCTCTTGGCTATTCCGCATTATCGTCACAGGGCGGCAATTGCGCCAGCGCCGGGCGCGTCGTGTGCGAGAATGACGGCCTGTTTTTCGAAGGAACGCTGATATGGCCCTGAACCCCACGCATCTGCTCTGGCTCGACATGGAAATGACCGGCTTGTCGCCCGAGACCGACCGCATCATCGAACTCGCCATCGTCGTCACCGATGCCGACCTCAACACCGTGGCCGAAGGCCCGGTGCTGGTGGTCCATCAACCCGATGACGTGATGAATGCGATGGACAACTGGAACAAGGGCACGCACGCCAAATCGGGGCTGATCGAGCGCGTCAAGGCCTCGCACCTGAACGAAGCCGAGGCCGAAGCGCAGATGCTGGATTTCGTGAAACAGCACGTGCCTGCCCGGACCTCGCCGATGTGCGGCAACTCGATCTGCCAGGACCGCCGCTTCATGGCGCGCTGCATGCCGCAGCTGGAGGCGTTCTTCCACTACCGCAACCTCGATGTCAGCACCCTGAAAGAGCTCGCCAAGCGCTGGCGGCCCGGCCTTTCCGAAGCGTTCAAGAAGTCCAACAAGCACGAGGCGCTGGCCGACATCTACGAATCCATCGACGAGATGAAGTACTACCGCGAGCACTTCATCCGCAGCGCATAAAAAAGCGGCCGGATGGCCGCTGAAGAAAGCTTGTTTCCGGGCGCGCCGCGCGTGTGCCCCCCGACCGGGTTCGATGGGCGCCCGGCCCGCGTCAGAGTTTCTCGAGAATGCGGCCCCGTAGCTGCTTGTATTCTTCCTCGCTGATCAGCCCTTTCTTGCGCAGCGATTCAATGCGTTCCAGCCGCTCGATGGCCTGATCGCCGGTCGCCGTGCCGGCTGGCGTGCCGGGAGCAGGGGCGGCGGCTGCGGGCCGGTAATTCGGATCGCACTTCAGCCTGGCGTGAATATCCTTCGACAAAATTGCGTCATTGACTTCGGTCGACCAGGTCTCGCACCCGGGTTTCTTGATCGATAGCTTGCCGACATAGCGGTAGGAAAACCCCACAAAGCCCGAACGGAAGTGGTTGCCGGGCGCGATCGCCAGTGGCGTCGCGCCAAGTTCGGTGCCGTCCGCATAGGCGATGGCGCCCGCGGGTTCGGAGGTGATCCTGATGCGCCCGCTCTGGGCCTCGCTGCTGTCGCCCGTGCCGGCACAGCCGGAGAGCAGGCTGGCGGCCGCCAGCAGGCCCAGCCACTTGACGCCGGGTGAATGAAATAAGTTCATTGCGTTCCTTTCATGGAAAAGTGTTGTTCGGCGTTGTCGCACGTCGGTGGCTGAACGACAAGCCTGCCTGGTCTATTCGCAAAAAAAACCCACCAGTTTGACCTGGTGGGCATGAGGAGACCCATACAAAAAAACTGTTTCTGCCTAGAAAATCGCCGTCAGCTGCACGCCGATCTTGTCACCCACGCCGCTTAGGTTTTTGTTGGCGTTGGCACAAGGGGTCGTGCTGGCAGTGCACTCGAAGTCGCGGATCTCGTAGTTGACGGTGACGCGGGTCTTTGGATTGAAGTGGTATTGCACCCCCAAGGTCCATTTGTCGAACTGGTGTTCATCGTTACGGCCCTCCAGGCGCGTCATGGTGTCGAAGCGGGCATCGAGCTCGAACTTGGTGTTGGGGATATACCAGCCGCCTTCCACATACCAGCCACTGGCTTTGGCGTCGGCCCCGTTGTTGGCACCGATGGCACTAGGAGGATTCGCAAAATAGAAACTGGGCTTGTCCGGCCCGACCCAGATCATGCCGTCTGCGGTGATGTACTCGGCCGTCACGCGAAAGGGTTTCTTCATGTACTTCACGCCCAGGCCGGCACGATCCCGATCGTAGGATTTCAGATCGGTCCCGGTAGGCGTGTTATCCAGCAGGCGCTCGCCCCATTGACCCCAGGCGAAGAACTTCAAACCTTCCGCCTTGGGACCCTTGCCACCGTACTTCTTCTCGGCCGACAGATACAGGTACTTGTCGTATTCGCCATCGCTGTTGCTGAACTCGATGCCGTTGCCGTTGCCGATCATCGCAGCGTAGGAGACTTCCCAGTCGTTGCCGACATCGAAGGCGTCGAACACCTGCACACCCACATCGCGGAAGGCACCAACCGGGCTGTTGAATCCGTTCAGGCTGGCACCGCCCTGGAGTTGAGCTTCCGTAGCAGCGGGCAGGTTGGCGGTGTACGCCTTGTTGGGAAGCCGCTCCAGCAGCAGGCCGTTGGAGGCCTCGGTGAAGTTGATGTAGTCGAATACATGGATGGCCTGCAGGCCTTCTTCGGAGCCTGGGGTCTTGAACAGGCCGGCGCGAACGCGGGCACCCGGAATGTAGTTCAGGGTGACACTGGCATCGGTGAGCCTGGCGAAGGCGCCGTTGCCATGGGTGATGCCGTTGTTGCCCATCTCGAGCAGCACGAAATAGTTGATCCGGGTGTCAAGCGGAAAGCCGGTGCCGCGGACGCCGATGCGGGCGCGGTTGATGTTGAAACCGTCCTGAGCGTCCAGATTGGGTCCAATCAGTTTGGGCGGCACATATTGCCCCGTGGCATTGGGGTCGCTGAAGTCCTTCTGGTACTGGGCCTGGACAAAGCCCCACACATTGGCGCGCGCGGCGGCGCCCGGGTCTTCGGTGCCCTGCAGCATCAGCCAGTTGGCCGCCTGGGCCGTGCCCGCCGCGGCGAAAGCCAGGGTGCAGGCTGCGCCGATCAGTGCGCGCTTGAATTGTTTGTTCTCTCCCAATTTCTTGCTCCTCGATTAAGGTTTAAAGGTAAATCAGGCAGGGCCTGTGCCCTGCAAAAAGCCCGGGTGGTCCCCCACCCCGGGTGTCAGGGCTTGACGTAGATGTATCCCTGGTGGACCAGTTCGCCGATGCGAATGATGCCGCCGGGCACCACGCCGGCAGACGGGTTCAGCTTCGGTGCTTCGCCCATCAGCTTCGTCATGCCCTTGATGGTGTTGCCGCAGGCGGAGAACTTGACGCCGCTCTGGGCCAGCGAATCGAGGCGCTTGGCATTGGCGTTGTCGGCGAACATCAGGCGCAGACCCGGGCCGTAGGCAACCACCTCGACTTCCACCTCGCCGGGCGGGTAGGCATCGAGCACGTTCCGCGCATTGTTCAGGATGAGCTCCTGCTTGGACGGGTCCATGTCGCTGATGTGGAGGACGTATTTGTATTCAGGACCGTCCTGGCCTGCCGACAGGGCAGGGGGGGCCGCCGAGACCAGCAGAAGCGACGAGGTGACGAGGAAAATGGAACGGAAATGCTTAAACATGGCTTATCTCCAGTCGGTGGATGATGAGAACGAGGGCAAGCCGGCGGCGAACCGCGCCAGGCGCAGTGGTGATTTCATGCTGGTTTTCCCTCTCAAGGGCCGCCCTTGAGAGGGCGGCCGGACGTTTGTTGTTGTTGTGGTTTCTGTGTGGTGCGGTCGATCAGGGCTTCAGGTAGACGTAGCCTTCCTGGGCCTGCAGTTTGCCGATTTCGGCCACGCCGGACGGCACGATGGTGGCGTCCGGGTTCACTGCGCTGGCGTCCAGCTTGCGGGCCTTCAGGGTGTTGGCGCAGACCCTGAAGCCGACGCCTTTGGCCACCAGGCCTGCCACCTGGGCGTCGTAACCGTCGCCTTTGGCGTCTTTGGCGTCATTCAGCAGAAAATCGATGCCCTTGCTGTGGGTGACGACGACGATCTTTGCATCCGGCGCGGCATTGAGGTGGTTCTGGACGTTGCGCATGGCGGCACGCGCGTTCGAGGCGTCGTTGACGTGGTACACCACCTTTTCTTCTGCGGCGCTGGCGGCCATGGGTGCGGTTGCCAGAAGCAGGGCGGCTAGGAACGGGGTGAGAATACGGGTCATGGTGGTCTCCTGATTGACGTTGTATAAACTGGCCTAATGAACAATAAGCCTATTGATAAGACGCATTACATGGGACGCTTATTCCATTCCTGTGGGTCCATTTTTATGGAATAAATGGACCACTGCCCTCGTCTTCCCTAAATGACCATGATCAGCCGCTTACTGTTTGGCCCGTTTCGTCCCGGCATCGAGGCACAGCGCCCGCTGCTCTACCGCATTGCCTATGCCTGGTGCCACGATCCGGCACTGGCCGACGATCTGGTGCAGGAAACCCTGTCCAAGGCCTGGGCGCGGCGCGCCCAGCTGCGCGACGAGGCGGTGCTGAAGGGCTGGATGGTGTCGATCCTGAATCACTGCTGGCTCGATTACCTGCGCAGCCGGCGCGACTTCGACAATGTCGACGACTGGCAGGACGAGCTTGTGTCCAATGCCGATTCGCCCGAGGCATGCTGCAACCGCGAAGAGGTGGTCGCCTGCGTGCGGGCAGCGGTGGCCCGCCTGCCGCTGGGGCAGCGCCAGGTGCTGACGCTGGTCGATCTGGAGGAATTCGGCTATGCCGAGGTGGCCGGAATTCTGGATATCCCGGTGGGCACGGTGATGAGCCGGCTGTCGCGCGCGCGCGCCAGCCTGAAAAATTTGCTGGATCCGGCGACGCAGCAGCCTGCGGTCCGGACCCTGCTGAGGAGCGTGAAATGAACCCCGTCGTTTCGGATGAAACCCTGCATGCCTTTGTCGATGGCGAGCTCGACGTGGCCGAGAGCGAAACGATCATCGCCCGGATACGCGACGACAAGGAACTGGCGCAGCGTGTCTGCGCGCTGCGCACCCTGCAGAGCATGGTGCGGCTGGCCTATGCCGAACCGCCGGTCGCCGCCGGCCGGGAACTGCGCCCGGCCTCCCGGCGCCAGTTCATGCAGCGCTGCGCTTACGGCTGTCTTGTCCTGGTTGCGGGACTGAGCGGGGGCTGGGCCTTGCGTGGCCTCGAGCCGCAAGCGGTGGCCGCCGTTCCGGTGGCCGTTCAGGGCGGCTTTCAGATGGTCAGCCTGACGCAGGCGGCCGATCCCAATCGGGTCATGCTGCACCTCGACAGCGCCGCGCCCGACAAGATGCTGGCGGTGCTGGACCAGGCCGAGCACTTGCTCGACGAGGCGGAGCGGCAGGGGCGGGCGATGCAGCTTGAAATCATCGCCAACAGCCGCGGCATCGATTTGCTGCGCGCCGGGGTCAGCCCCCACGCGGCGCGCATGGCGGGCATGAAACAGCGCCATGCCAACCTGAACTGGGTGGCATGCAGCCAGTCCATTTCCCGTTTCACGAACGACGGTGAAAAGGTCATCCTGCTGCCGGCCACCCAGACTGCACCGACCGCCATCGGCGAGATCATCACCCGGCTCCAGCAAGGCTGGACCTATGTCCGGGTTTGAACGCGCAACAGCATTTGCCTCCCTGCTGCTGACTTTGCTGTTGCCTGCTGCGGTTGCGGCCGCGCCAGTCAATCAGCTCGTCAACCACCCTTCACCCTATCTGGCCCTGCACGGCAGCGACCCGGTCGCCTGGCAGGAATGGAATGCCGATACCGTCGCCCGCGCCAGGCGCGAAAACAAGCTGCTGTTCGTGTCGGTGGGCTACTTCG
>JAHJNP010000274.1 GCA_018820745.1 Gammaproteobacteria bacterium | reverse complement strand
GATGAAGGTGCCGTCCTTCTCGCGGATGGCGTTGTTGGGGCACTCCGGCTCGCACGCCGAACAGGCCGTGCATTGGGACGTGATGATTTTGAAAGCCATGGTGTTTCTCCTAACAGGGTTGCTTTAAATTTTGTGCGGCGACTTCATGCGGCGATGTAGGCGCCCTGACGGATGTCGGCATCGCCGCGCGCGGCGTGGACGATTTCTCCGGACTTCACTTTTGCCAGGTATTCCTTGAAATACTTCACTGCCGACTGTTCGATGAATTCGTGCGCGTACTTGTCCACCGGATCGATGCCGGCCGCCTTCAGGCTGTCTTTCGGGCAGCCGCCGATCTTGGCCACGAACACCGCGACGCAGTCGTTGATGGCGCGGATCACGGTCGGCAAGGTGTCTTCCTCGCCATAGCCGCCCTGGCAGTAGAGGTCGACGCGGCGATGGCCCACGAACTTGGACCCCTGGGTGCTGAGTTCGTAGATCTGGAATTCCTGGGCGTGGCCGAAGTGTTCGTTGACCCGGCCGTGGCCTTTGGTCGCGACGGCGATCAGAACCTTCAGGTCGCTGAACTCGGCCTCCAGATCGGCCATCTCGGCCTGCTTGGCCAGCACGGTCGCCTGGCGTTCCTGTTCAACCTGCTGCTGATAGGCCTTGCGGCCCTCGGCGTCGTACTGAATGTCCATTTCCATGACTTTTTCAGTGCTGAACTCGGACGAGCGGTCTTCGCCCAGCAAGCCCACCGCGTCGGCGCGGCATTGGCGGCAATGCCGCATCATGTTCATCTCGCCCTCGCAGCTGTCCTGCAGCGCCTTCAACTCTTGCGCCGTGGGGCCGCGCTGCCCGTTCAGGCCGAACACCGTGCCGTGTTCCGGCGCGGAAATGAGCGGCATGATGTTGTGCAGGAAGGCGCCGCGCGACTTGACCGCGCGGTTCACCTCGACCAGATGCTTGTCGTTGATGCCGGGGATCATCACCGAATTCACTTTGCACAGAATGCCGGCCGCGGTCAGCATATCCAGCCCCAGCATCTGCCGCTCATGCAGGATGCGGGCGGCTTCGATGCCGGTGACGCGCTTGTTCTTCCAGAAAATCCACGGGTAAATGTGCTGTCCGACTTCCGGGTCGACCATGTTGATGGTGATGGTCACGTGGTCGACGTTGTACTTCTTGATGGTCTCGACATGGTCCGGCAACGCCAGGCCGTTGGTCGAAAGACACAGCTTGATGTCGGGCGCGGCGTTGTAGATCAGGTCGAAGGTCTTGAAGGTTTTTGCCGGGTTCGCCAGGGGGTCGCCAGGGCCGGCGATGCCCAGCACCGTCATTTGCGGAATGGTGGAGGCCACGGCCAGCACTTTTTTGGACGCCTGCTCCGGAGTGAGCTTCTCGCTCACCACGCCGGGACGGCTTTCGTTGGCGCAGTCGTATTTGCGATTGCAGTAGTTGCACTGGATATTGCATGCCGGCGCCACGGCCACGTGCATGCGTGCGTAATGGTGATGCGCCTCCTCGCTGTAGCAGGGATGGTTTTTTACCTTTTCCCACACCGCCGGATCCATGTCTTCCGGGGCAGTGGATGAGCCGCAGCTGGCTTTCCCGCCCTCGCTGGAGGTGCCGCAGCCTTTGTGCTCCGCCGCCTGTTGCAGGATCTGATCCAGATTTAGATGCAGGCTCTGATCGTTTCCTGCGTTCGCCACACTTGCTTGATTGTCCACGCTTGGCTCCTGTCCGTTTCAACTTCAACCAGTGGCGACCCTGGAACCGATCGCCCGCTAAATGCGTTCATGCGTGAGCATTCAGCAACAAGCGTGCCATTCAGTAAATTTTCCGAAACACCTGAAGATTGAAGCACTTAGCGCAGACGCGTGTTTGTCGCAGTTGCGACAAACCGCGATGGCGGGAGAAGGGAATTGTCGGGAAGGCTACAGCGGGAAAAGCGGGAAACGGCGCGCGCCTGTCTGCATGGACAAGCGCGCAAAAAACTTAAAGACGTTTGACTTCGATGTTGTACCGCGACAGGGCGTAACCGATCTGGCGCGGTGTCAGATTCAGCAGGCGCGCGGCTTTCGCCTGCACCCATCCGCACTGTTCCATGGCCCACACCAGGCGCTCGCGCTCGGTCATGAGCGACGGTTCGGAACCCGCATCCGCTTCATCGAAATCGTTGCCCGCTGACGGCGGCAGGCCGGCTGCGGTGACGGGAGCGGCCGGCGCAGGAAGCGTCACCTGCTGCACCTGTCCGTAGTGCTGGAGCACCTGCGAAAAACACTTGTTCTGCTGACAGGGCAAATCCACATCCTGGATCGCATTCGCCCGCGTCATCGTCGCGGTGCGCTCGACGCAATTCTCCAACTCGCGCACGTTGCCCGGCCAGTTGCACTTCAGCATCACCGCCAGCGCTTCCGGCGTGATGGAGAGCTTGCGATCGTTGTCCTTGTTGAACTTGTCCAGGAAGTGCTCGATGAGCGGCGGAATGTCTTCGCGGCGGTCGCGCAGGGGGGGGAGAAAGATGCTCACCACATTGACGCGATAGTAGAGGTCGGCACGGAACGCGCCCTTGGCCACATCCGCTTCCATGTTGCGGTTCGTGGCCGCGATCAGGCGCACGTCCACCTTGATCGACTTGTTGCCGCCCACCCGCTCGAATTCCCGCTCCTGCAGCACGCGCAGCAACTTGGTCTGAAACATCGGCGAGATCTCTCCGATCTCATCCAGGAACAGGGTGCCGCCCTGGGCCATTTCAAAGCGGCCCTTGCGTTCCTGGGTCGCGCCGGTGAACGAGCCCTTTTCGTGGCCGAACAATTCGGATTCGAGCAGCGTTTCGGACAGCGCAGCGCAGTTCACCTTGACGAACGGCGCGCCCTTGCGCGGGCTCAAATAGTGAACCGAGCGGGCGATGACTTCCTTGCCGGTGCCGCTTTCGCCGCGCAGCAGAACGGTCGACTTGCCTGGCGCTGCCTGGTGCACTTCGGCGAAAACATCCTGCATGCGCTTGCTGTGGCCGATGACGTTGTCCAGGCTGTACTTGCCCTGCAATTCCTTCTGCAGGCGATGCTGTCGCTGCATCAGTTCCTCGCGCTCGGCGGCCACCCTGTCGTGCAGGCGGGTGGTCTGCCCGATGAGATTCGCCACCATAGCCAGGAAGCGCACGTCGGCCTCGAAATTGCCCGCCTCGCCGTCCATGTCACGGTCGACACTCAGTACGCCAACGGTTTCCCGTCCGACCTTGATCGGCACGCCGATAAAGGCAACGACGCGCCCTTCCGCCAGGCTGCGGGACTCGGTTCGATTCAGGAAAAGCGGCTCCTTCGCCACATCCGGCACCACCATGGGCATGCCGGTCCCAAGGATCTTGCCGGTAATGCCCTCGCCCTTGCGGAAACGCCCCCGGCGGGCCGCCTCGGCGGACAT
>JAHJNP010000273.1 GCA_018820745.1 Gammaproteobacteria bacterium | reverse complement strand
GGCAAGTTCAACCAGAACAGCTACAAGGTGTCGGGCGGCCTGCATGGAGTCGGGGTGTCGTGCGTCAACGGCCTGTCGAAATGGCTGAAGCTGATCGTGCGTCGTGACGGCAAGAAATACATCATGGAATTTAATCTCGGCAAGGTCGTCGGCCGTGAGATTGAAATCCAGAAAGGGGTCGAAGTGTCACCGATGAAAGTGGTCGGCGATACCCAGAATCGCGGCACTGAAGTGCACTTTCTGGCCGACGAGGAAATCTTCGGCAACGTCGAATTCCATTACGACATCCTGGCCAAGCGCATCCGCGAACTGTCCTTCCTCAACAACGGGGTGAAGATCGAACTGATCGATCATCGCGACGGCAAGAGCGAAAACTTCGCGCACTCAGGCGGCGTCAAGGGCTTCGTCGAATACATCAACCGGGTCAAATCGGTGCTGCACCCCAAGGTGTTCAACGCGATCGGCGAAAAGGACGGCATGACCGTCGAAGTCGCCATGCAGTGGAACGACAGCTATTCCGAAACGGTGCAGTGTTTCACCAACAACATTCCGCAGCGAGACGGCGGCAGCCACCTGACCGGCCTGCGCATGGCAATGACGCGGGTGCTGAACAAATACATCGAGGAAAACGAGCTGGCGAAAAAGGCCAAGGTCGAAACCACCGGTGACGACATGCGCGAAGGCCTGACCTGCGTGCTGTCGGTCAAGGTTCCTGACCCGAAATTCTCGTCGCAGACCAAGGACAAGCTGGTGTCCAGCGAAGTGCAGCCGGTGGTGCAGGAAATCGTCGGCCAGAAGCTCGCCGAATTCCTGCTGGAAAACCCCAGCGACGCCAAGCTCCTGTGCAGCAAGATCATCGACGCCGCGCGTGCGCGCGATGCCGCGCGCAAGGCGCGCGAAATCACGCGCCGCAAGGGGGTCATGGATGGCCTCGGCCTACCCGGCAAGCTGGCCGACTGCCAGGAAAAAGACCCCTCGCTGTGCGAAATCTATCTGGTCGAGGGTGATTCCGCCGGCGGCTCGGCCAAGCAGGGGCGCGACCGCAAATTCCAGGCGATCCTGCCGCTCAAGGGCAAGATCCTCAACGTCGAGCGTGCGCGCTTCGACAAGGTCATCGGCAGCCAGGAGATCGCCACCCTGATCACCGCGCTCGGCACCAGCATCGGCAAAGACGACTACAACCCGGACAAGCTGCGCTACCACCGCATCATCATCATGACGGACGCCGACGTCGACGGCGCGCACATCCGCACCCTGCTCTTGACCTTCTTCTACCGCCAGATGCCCGAGCTGGTCGAGCGCGGCCACATCTACATCGCCCAGCCGCCGCTTTATAAGGTCAAGCACGGCCGCTCCGAGCGCTACATCAAGGATGAGCACGCGCTCAAGGAACACTTGATGGCCGAGGCGATGAAGGATGCCGAGCTGACTCCGATGGACGGCGCCATGCCGATTTCGGGCGAAGCGCTGGAGACCCTGGCACGCGAGTACTTCCTCGCCGAGGCGGTATGCGAACGCCTGGCGCGCCTGCTGCCCGACGACGTCCTGCAGACCCTGATGCGCATTCCGCGTTTGAGCCTGGCCGACAGTGGCGCGGCCATGCTGAGCGAAGCGAGCCTGGGTGCGGCGCTGGATGCGAAAAAATTCGAGGTTGCCGCCGAGTTCATCAGCGAAACCGACAGCTATCGCCTGCGCATCACCCGTCATTCGCATGGCAACGCTTACGTTAATTTTCTCGAAGCAGATCTGCTCGAATCCGGCGATTACAACCAGCTCGTCAAGGTCGGCGATCTGCTGCGCGACCTGATCGGTCTGGGTGCACGCGCCAAGCGCGGCGAGAAAGAATTATCGGTGCACAGTTTTCGCGAGGCAATGGACTGGTTCCTGGGCGAGGTCAAACGCGGCATGAGCATCCAGCGCTACAAGGGACTGGGCGAGATGAACCCTGCGCAGCTGTGGGAAACCACCATGGATCCCAAGGTGCGTCGGCTGATGAAAGTGCAGATCGATGACGTGATTTCAGCCGACCAGATTTTCACCACCCTGATGGGGGACGAAGTCGAACCGCGCCGCAACTTCATCGAAACCAATGCACTTGGCGTGCGCAACCTGGATGTTTAAGTCTGTGTAGTTGTAGTGTTGTGCGAAACCATCAAAAAGCCCGGTACTGCCGGGCTTTTTGATTCAGAAGTCATCGCATGTTCGTGATGGCCTCGCCGGAAGTCCGAACTCCAGCGCTCGCCCTACCTGTCAAACTGGTGCAGGCGGATTGTCGAGCCAGGCCTGTAGCGTGGCGCGCAAACGATCTTCCTGAACCGGCAGGGTAAAGGCAGCGTCGATGCGCAGACGGGCGCTGACCTTGTCCAGCACCGCCTGATGGGCCGTTTCATAAAAAACCAGAATACGGGTGTTCGGTGCGCTTTGCACCGCGGCCAGCAGGGACTCAAGGTTGGACAGGCGGTCACGGAAATCGGACTGATGGTAAAAGTCAGCCACGATGACGGTGGGCGGGTTTTTGCGCACCAGGCTGATGGCGCGGCGCTCCGACCATTCGGTGACGACGGAGTAGCCCAGTTCCTGATACAGCTTTTTGTAGCCGGCCGTGCCGATGAAGGCGTTGACCACGAGCAGGCTGGGAAGCGGACTCATGCAGCGGCTTTTTTACTGGCCGGCTTTTTGGTCGTGGCGGGTTTGGCAGTGCTTTTTTTGGTCGCCGCCTTTTTAACAGCGGGTTTCTTCGCTTCGGCAGCGTCGCCGGCTTTCGCTTTCTTCGCCGCCGCGGGTTTGGCTACGGCCTTCTTCACCGGCTTTTTGGCGGGGCCCTTGGCAACGCGCGCGGCGATCAATGAGAGCGCCTCATCCAGCGTGATCTCTTCCGGCGTGATGTCCTTGGGCAGGGTGGCGTTGGTGCTGCCGTGCTTCACGTAGGGGCCGTAGCGGCCGCTGCGTACGGTAATGTCCTTGCCGTCGTCGGGGTGCGGGCCGAGGCTTTTCAGCACCGACGCTGCCGAGTCGCCGCCGCGTTTCTCGCGTTCCATCGCCAGCACTTCGAGTGCGCGCGGCAGGTCGATTTCGTAGACGCTGTCGGTTTTTGGAATCGACTTGAACTTGCCGTCGTGCAGCAGATAGGGTCCGAAGCGGCCGTTGTTGGCTACGATCGGCAGGCCGGTGGTCGGATGATGGCCGACTTCGCGCGGCAATGACAAAAACTTCAGTGCCAGTTCAAGCGTAGCGTTTTCAAGCGGAATGTCCTTCGGCCACGAGGCGCGGCGCGGCTTCGGTGCCTTCTTGTCTTCAGGCATCTCGCCGATTTGCACATAGGGTCCGAAGCGGCCCGACAGCAGTTTGACGTCAAGCCCGGTGGCCGGGTCCTGGCCCAGGATGTTGTCGCCCTCTGCGGTGGCCGCATGCAACGGCCGCGTGTAATCGCATTCCGGATAACCGGAACAGCCGATGAAGAGGCCGCGTTTGCTGGCCTGCATGAACAGCGGCTTGCTGCACTTGGGGCAAGCCTCCGGGATCGGGCAGCCACGCTCGACGTCTTGCTTGGCCTTCAGGTCACCGCCGAACTCGCTCCAGAATTCGCCCAGCAGGCGCGTCCATACCCGCTTGCCGTTGGAGACATCATCGAGCTTGTCCTCCAGATTGGCGGTGAAGTCGTAATCGACGTAGTGGCTGAAATGCCGGGTGAGGAAGCAGTTGACCAGGCGGCCGATGTCGGTCGGCTGAAAGCGCTTCTTCTCCAGCACCACGTATTCGCGATCCTG
>JAHJNP010000272.1 GCA_018820745.1 Gammaproteobacteria bacterium | reverse complement strand
GGCCCACTCCGGCCGGTCCTGCGCCAGCGCCAGCACCGCCGCGGCATCCGAGCCGTAGGATCGCAGCGGGGTCGGCAGGGCGTCGGGGGTGGCGCCGTGCAGCGGCAGGTCCGCGGTGCGGCAGGGACGGCTGGGCAGCAGCGCGACGCGCGCGGCGGCGTCAACGGCCTGCTCGGCCATTTCGCGGTAGGTCGTCCACTTGCCGCCGGTGATGCTGACCAGGCCGGACTCCTCGCGCAGCAGATGGTCGCGCGCCAGCGCCGAGGTGGCGTGTCCGCTACCGGCGCGAACCAGCGGACGCAGCCCGGCGAACACGCTCAGCACGTCCTGCGGGCGCGGCGCGTCCTGCAGGTAGCGCCCGGCGTGTTCGAGCAGGAAATCGATCTCCGCCGGCAGCGCGCGCGGTTCGGCCTCGGCGTCCTCGATCGGCGTGTCGGTGGTGCCGACCAGCAGCCGGTCCTGCCAGGGAATGATGAACAGCACCCGGCCGTCGTCGGTTTTCGGCACCATGACCGCGTTGCGGCCGGGCAGGAAGCGCCGGTCGAGCACGATGTGCGCGCCCTGGCTGGGCGCCACCAGCGCGGTGGCTGCAGGTTCGGCCATGCGCCGGATCGAATCGCAGAACACCCCGGTGGCGTTGATCACCACGCGCGCGGGGATCTCGTGCTCGGCACCGGTTTCGTGGTCGCGCGCCACCACGCCGGCGACCGGCGTGCCGGCACCGCCCGCGCGCAGCAAGCCGGCCACCTGGCAGTAATTGATCAAGGTGGCGCCATGATCCCAGGCGCTGGCCGCCAGGCAGACCGCAAGCCGGGCATCGTCGAACTGGCCGTCGTGATACAGCACGCCGCCGCGCAGATTCTCGCTGCGCAGCCCTGGCAGTTCGCGGCGCGTTTCGGCCGCGTCGAGCCGGCGCGAGCGTCCCAGGCTGGCGCGCCCGGCGAGGCGTTCGTAGATCCCGAGGCCGAAGCCGTAGTACAGGCTTTCGCCGCGCTTGTAGGTCGGGATGACGAAGGGCTGTTCGGAGGACAGGTGCGGCGCGTTGGCCAGCACGCGCCCGCGCTCGCGCAGCGCGCCCATCACCAGTTTCAGGTTGCCCTGGCGCAGGTAGCGCACGCCGCCGTGCAGCAGCTTGGTGCTGCGGCTGGAGGTGGCCTGGGCGAAATCGTCGCGTTCCAGCAGCAAGGTTTCGTAGCCGCGCGTGGCGGCGTCGAGCGCGATGCCAAGGCCAGTGGCGCCGCCGCCGATCACGATCATGTCCCAGGGGGTGCGGCGGGCAGCGAGGCGCGCAATGGCCTCATCCCGATTCATAGCAGCGCCTCGTCTCTATTCATGGATGTTCCTCTCATGGCTGTGCCCAGCCCTTGGAGCGGCCCACCGCGCGATCCCAGCCGCCGCGCAGCGCGTCGACTTGCTCGCGCCCCATCGCGGGCTCGAACACGCGCTCGACCTGCCATTGCGCGGCGATCTCGTCGAGCCCGCTCCAGTAACCCACCGCCAGGCCGGCCAGGTAGGCGGCGCCCAGCGCGGTGGTCTCGGTGACCTTGGGGCGCAGCACCGGCACCCCCAGCAGGTCGGCCTGGAACTGCATCAGGGTGTCGTTGGCGGTGGCGCCGCCGTCCACGCGCAGTTCGGTGAGCGTGAGGCCGGCATCGCTCTGCATCGCGGTGATGAGGTCGGTCACCTGGTAGGCGATCGATTCCAGTGCGGCGCGCGCCAGATGGCCCGCCGTGGTGCCGCGTGTGATGCCGTGGATGGCGCCGCGTGCATAGGGGTCCCAATGCGGCGCACCGAGGCCGACGAAGGCCGGCACCAGATAGACCCCGCCGTTGTCGGGCACGCTCGCCGCCAGGCTTTCCACCTCGGACGCGCTGCGGATGAGGCCGAGGCCGTCGCGCAGCCATTGCACCACCGCGCCGGCGATGAAGATGCTGCCTTCGAGCGCATAGCTCGGGCGCCCGGCGATGCGCCACGCCGTGGTGGTGATCAGGCGGTTGTGCGACGGAATCGGCGTGTCGCCGGTGTTCATCAGCATGAAGCAGCCGGTGCCGTAGGTGTTCTTCACCATGCCGCGCCGGGTGCAGGCCTGCCCGAGCAGCGCGGCGTGCTGGTCGCCGGCCATCCCCGCGATCGGGATGTGCCCGCCGCCCAGCAGGTCGGTGTCGCCGTAGATGCTGCTGGAGTCGCGCACCTCGGGCAGCATCGCGCGCGGCACCCGCATGACGTCGAGCAGCTCGTCGTCCCACGCCTGCTGCGTGATGTCGAACAACAGCGTGCGCGACGCATTGGTCGCGTCGGTGACGTGCAGCGCGCCGCCACTCAGCTTCCACAGCAGCCAGCTGTCGATGGTGCCGAACGCCAGCTCGCCCGCCTCCGCCCGGCGCCGCGCATCGGGCACGTTGTCGAGGATCCAGCGCAGCTTGGTGCCCGCGAGATAGGCGTCGAGCACCAGGCCGGTCTTGCGCTGGAACAGCGCTTCGTGGCCCGCCGCGCGCAGCTCGTCGCACAGGCCTGCGGTGCGCCGGTCCTGCCACACGATCGCGTTGTAGACAGGCTGCCCGCTGCGGCGGTCCCACACCACCGTGGTCTCGCGCTGGTTGGTGATGCCGATCGCGGCGATGTCGCGCCCCGACAGCCCGGCGCTGGTGATCGCCTCGGCGGCGACGCCGCTCTGCGACGACCAGATTTCGTTGGGGTCGTGTTCGACCCAGCCCGGCTGCGGAAATATCTGCCGGAATTCCTTTTGCGCGATGGATTTAATCTGCCCCGCGTGATCGAAAACGATCGCGCGGGAACTGGTGGTGCCCTGGTCGAGAGCAAGCACGTATTTCATCTTCATCTCCGGTTGTGAGCCGTGAGCGACCCTGGTTTTCAATCAGGTGGCGTGCCGTGCGCCGGCCGCGATTTCATGGAAGCGTTGACGAATTCAGCGCCTTGCTGACACGGGAATATCGATGCCGCCTGGCGACGGAAGTTCTGCGGTCATGCTAACACGCAGGATTTTTCCACCCGCCCGGGGTGGGCGAGTCGTGCAGATCAAGGCATTGAGAAAAGGCCAGCGTAACGTGTAGGCTGGTTGGGTGACGCGCGCTAAATCCGGCTGGCGGTTTGCCGCATGATATTGGCGGCAAATCGCATCGCCTGCTTTACCGGCGGCGGCAACGGCGCGCCGCCGTGCTCGACCGCAGTCTGCGCGTGCTGGGCTTCGTCGGTTTTCATCTGCTCGACGACGGCGCGGCTCCTGGTATCGGCTTCCGGCAGTTGCTGCAGGTGGCCGTCGAGATGTGCTTCGACCTGACGCTCGGTTTCGGCGAGGAAGCCGAGGTTCCATTTGTCGCCCAGCATGCCGGCGACGACGCCCATGCCGAAGGCGCCGCCGAACCACAGCGGGTTCAAGAGGCTCTTGCGGCCGCCGAGTTCGTTGATGCGCGTCTCGCACCAGGCGAGGTGGTCGGTCTCTTCGCGTGCGGCCTGTTCGAGTTCGGCGCGCACTTTTTCATTCTTGGCGGTAAGCGCCTGGCCGGCGTAGAGCGCCTGCGCGCAGACCTCGCCGACATGGTTGACGCGCATCAGCGCGGCGGCCTGGACGCGCTCGGCATCGCTCAGCTCGGCTTCCGGGCCGGTGCCGGGATAGGGGCGGCCGGCGTGGGGCGTGGCGAAGACGGTGCGCAGGCCGAGGTCGAAGGTGGTGATCAGCTGGTCGAGTCGATTCATGGCTATTTCACGTAGTAGTTGAAGTTGGCGTAGGCGGCTTCGGCGACCTTGAACCACTGGAACTGGGTGTCGCGGAACAGCTTCCACGGGCGGTAGATGGCGGCAAAGTCGGGGTTGGTCTTCGCTTCGGACTCATACAGTTCAAAGGTGGCACGGCGTGCAGCGAGCATCACGTCCTTGGGGAAGGGGTGCAGCTTGACGCCCTGCCCGGCCAGCCGCAGCATCGCGGGCGGGTTCTTGGCGTCGTATTGCGCGAGCATCAGCTGGTTGGCCTCGGCGGTGGCGACTTCGAAGGCCTGGCGGTAGGCCTCTGGCAGCGCTTGCCACGCTGCCTGGTTGACGTAGAAACTCAGTTGCGGCCCGCCTTCCCACCAGCCGGGATAG
>JAHJNP010000271.1 GCA_018820745.1 Gammaproteobacteria bacterium | reverse complement strand
TCCCTGAGCGGGATGCCTTAATCCCCTTAAGGCATTTTCAGCCCCGGCCCCTCCCTTGGTCGGGGCTTTTTTATTGTGCGGCCCACCCCGTTATTCTGCCGCCGGCGCAGCTGCCTGCGGGACCGGGGCAAGCCAGTCTTCAACCACCGTCGCGGCTTCCCCGACACCGAGGCGCGACAGGCTGGAAAACAGCTGCACGGTGACGTTGCCCAGCTCAGCAAGCTCCTGTTCGACGCGGCGCAAGGTGAGGGTTCTTTCGCTGTTGGACAGTTTGTCGGCCTTCGACAACAGAATGTGCACCTGCTTGCCGGTGGGGGTGAACCAGTTGAGCATTTGCCAATCCAGCGGGGTGAGCGGATGGCGCGCATCCATGATCAGCACCATCCCGACCAGCGCCTCGCGCTCCTGTAGATAACGCGCCAGCAGGCCCTCCCATTTCGCCTTCACCGCAGCCGGCACTTTTGCGTAGCCATAGCCTGGCAGGTCGACCAGATAGGTGTCGGCATCCACTTCGAAAAAATTGATAAGCTGGGTGCGGCCGGGGGTTTTGGAGGTAAACGCCAGGCGGTTTTTGCGCGTCAACAGGTTGAGCGCACTCGATTTTCCGGCGTTGGAGCGCCCGGCAAATGCAACTTCGGCACGGCTGTAGGGCAAGTCGCGCAGCTGGGCGACCGAGGTGTGGAATTGGGCGCGATTGAGCACGGGCTTGGCAGTCATATTAGTTACCGCTAAACTACCTGTTTTCCCAAGTTTTGCAAGCTTCAGGAGCTTTTGATGAAACTCGTCGTCTCTCTGGTTGCCACTCTGGCCGCCACATCCGCTTTTGCCAGTACCCCTGCCGTTGGCCCGGCCAGCAAAGGCGACCCCAAGGCGGCAGAAAGCATCGTCAACCAGGTGTGCGCGGCTTGCCACGCGGTGGACGGCAACAGCGCGGCTGCAGCCAACCCCAAGCTGGCCGGCCTCAATGCGGAATACCTCAACAAGCAGCTCAACGACTATAAGTCGGGTGCGCGCAAGAACCCCATCATGACGAGCATGGTTGCCAAGCTGAGCCCGCAGGACATGCTGAATCTGGCCGCGTATTACAGCGCCAAACAGCCCAAACCGGGCACCGCAAAAGATCAGCAACTGGCGTTGCTCGGCCAGAAAATCTATCGCGGAGGGGTTCAGGGCGCAGGGGTTCCGGCGTGCGCCTCCTGCCACGGCCCGCAGGGCAAGGGGATCCCCACCCAGTTCCCGCGTCTTGCCGGCCAGCATGGCGACTACATCTACACTCAGCTGAATGCTTTCCGTGTCGAGGCGCGCGCCAACGACGCCGCCAAGATGATGCGCAGCATCGCCGCGAAGATGACGGATGCCGACATGAAGGCGGTGTCTGCCTATATTCAGGGCCTGCGGTAGCGCATGATGGTGGCCGATTTTCCGAGGGCGCGCCCCTTGGGACATCGGCTTCAGTGCATGGCTGTGGCTGCGTTAGCTGTTGTACGGGCATGGCTTCCTCCTCGAGGGAACAAACACGGCCGGCCCCTTGCGGGTAGTGCGTGGATGTTGACGCTTTAGCGTCTTTACATCCACGGCCTGCCCCTTGCGGGTAAACTTATTGGCCGTTCCTGAGTCGATGAAAGGGTGACGCGAGTCACCCTTTTTACTTGTTACCAACAGGGTTTTTGTTGCCAATGAATACCGCTACCCACTCCTTCGGCAAGTCCCTGTTTGAACTGCTGAGCTCGATGCGTTTCGCCATCAGCCTGCTGTCCATCCTCGCGGTTGCATCGATTATTGGCACGGTGCTGAAGCAGTCGGAACCGTACGCCAACTACATCATCCAGCTCGGCCCGTTCTGGTTCCAGGTATTTGAAAAGCTGGGCCTGTATGACGTCTACCACGCCGCCTGGTTTCTGCTCATCCTGACCTTCCTCGTCGCGTCCACCAGCGTGTGCATCACCCGCAATGCGCCGAATTTCGCGCGCGAGATGAAAAGCTTTCGCGAGCACGTCAGCGAGCAATCGCTGAACGCATTCAAGCACAAGCACGAAGCGACCACCGCGCACGCGCCGGAGGCGCTGGCCGCCAGCGCGCAAGCCTATCTGGAAGGCCAGGGCTATAAAGTCAAAAACCTGCCGCGCGAAGACGGCGTGCTGCTCGCCGCCAAGGCCGGCAGCTGGAACCGCCTCGGCTATTTTCTGGCGCACTCGGCCATTGTGATGATCTGCATCGGTGGCCTGATGGACGGCAACCTGATATTCAAGGCACAGCAAGTGCTGGGCTACAAGAAGATCGAGACGCGCGACATTCCGCAAAGCCAGGTGCCGGCGATTTCGCGCCTGTCGCCCTCCAATCCATCGTTTCGCGGCAGCGTGCAAATTCCCGAGGGCTCCAGCGCGGACGTGGCTTTCCTCAACGTGGCCGATGGCTATCTGGTGCAGGAGCTGCCCTTCACCGTGGCACTGAAGCAGTTCCGCATCGAACACTACACGACGGGCCAGCCGAAGAGCTTCGAAAGCGACATCGAACTGTTCGACCATTCCGGCAAGAAAATCCGCGAAGCGACGATCGCCGTCAACCACCCGCTGGTCCACGATGGCGTCGCCATCTATCAGGCGAGTTTTGCCGACGGCGGCACCCGCCTGACGCTGCGCGGCTGGAATCTGTTTGCCCCCACGGCATCCTCTTTCCCCATCGAAGGCACGGTGCACGGGAGCAGCACGCTGACCAGCGAGGCGGGGGAGCACACGCTCGAATTCATCGATTTCCGCCCGTTCAACATCGAGAACATGGGCGGCGAAATCGAGGCAAGCGGCGACACCATGAGCGTGCTCGGCGGCAGCCCGGTCAGCGACAAAAAACACCTGCGCAACGTCGGCCCGAGCTTCCAGTACAAGCTGCGCGACGCGCGCGGCCAGGCGCGCGAGTTCTCCAACTACATGCTGCCGCTGGAACTCGACGGCCGCTGGTACATGATGTCGGGCGTACGAGACACACCGAACGATGCCTTCAGTTATCTGCGCATGCCGCTCGATGCTGCGGGCGATATCGACAGCTTCATGCGCTTGCGCGGCGCGCTGCTGAATGCGGAACTACGTCCCGAAATCGCCGCGCGCTTCGCCCGCCAGGCCCTGCCGCAGGAGGCCTGGGGCACGGAAATCGAGGACAAGCTGAAATTCAGCGCCACCCAGATGCTGGCGCTGTTTGCCGAAGGCGGCTTTCAGTCGCTGGGACGTTTTATCGAGGAAAAAATCCCCGAGGCCGAGCGCGAAAAAGCGGTGGGCACCTACCTGCGCATCCTCGAGCTCGCCGCTTTCGAGGCGCTGCAACTGGCCAGCCAGCAGGCCGGTCTGCCCGCCGCCCAGACTGACGACGCGACCGGCTGGCTGGTGCGCGACACCCTCAACAGCATGAGCGACATGTTCGTCTATGGCGCACCGATCTATCTGCAGCTGATGTCATATGACGAGGTCAAGGCGAGCGGCCTGCAGCTCACCCGATCGCCCGGCCAGAACGTGGTCTATTTCGGCTCGCTTTTACTGACGCTCGGCGTATTCTTCATGCTTTATGTTCGCGAACGCCGGGTGTGGCTGCGCATCAAGCCAGGCCACGCGCTGCTGGCGATGTCGTCGGCCAAGCAGACGATCGATTTCGAAAAAGAATTCACCCAACACGCGCAGGCACTGGATACGCTGACCCAACAAGCATCCACATCCACGAAATAATCCGGAGGCTTTTAAATATGGAACTCGCCCTCAATCAACCCGCCCCGCTATTGAAACGCCTGTCGTGGTTCGACTGGCTGTTCGCCGCCATCGTCGCGGCGGGTGCCCTGTTCGCCCTGTCGCAGTATGGCGACTACATGGACATCTATGAAAAAGCCATCCTGCTGGCGGCGATCCCTTCGCTGGCGATATTCGGCTGGCTCTGGAAGCCGTTCCGCCCGCTGTTCCTGGTGGTCGGCGCGATCAGCCTGTTCGCCATCAGCCAGTACCAAGGCAACCTCGCGCGCATGGAGGAAGCCTTCTTCCTCAAGTACCTGATCTCCAGCCAGGCCGCCATCATGTGGATGTGCGCGCTGTTCGGGCTGGCCACGCTGACCTACTGGGCGGGCCTGCTAGCGCGTTCGGACTTCATGCTGAAAACCGGCAGCACGCTGACCTGGACTGCGGTGGCCTTGGGTTTCATCGGCCTGATGGTGCGCTGGTACGAGTCCTACCTGATCGGCGCCGACGTCGGCCATATCCCGGTGTCCAACCTGTACGAGGTGTTCGTGCTGTTCTGCCTCATCACCGCG
>JAHJNP010000270.1 GCA_018820745.1 Gammaproteobacteria bacterium | reverse complement strand
GTCTCCTCATCCTCGCGGTACACCGGGCGATCGCTGCCGACGATGGCGAGCGCGCGGGTGGTGGGAATGCCGAGCGCGTGCATCGCCTCGGAACACAGGAACTCGCGGATGCTCGAGCGCAGCACCGCGCGGCCGTCCCCGCCGCGCGAGTAGGGGGTGCGGCCTGCGCCCTTCAGCTGCACTTCCCAGCCTTCGCCTGTCGCATTCTTCACTTCGCCGAGCAGGATCGCGCGGCCGTCGCCCAGCTGCGGCACGAAATGGCCGAACTGGTGGCCGGCGTAGAGCGCGGCGACTGCGTCCATGCCGGGCAGCAGCTGGTTGCCCGCCAGCGCCTCGATCAGCTCGGGACGCATCATTTCGCTTGCATCGAGGTCGAGCAAGGCCAGCGCTTCCGGGCTGTAGCAGACCAGGTAGGGATCGGGGACCGGCGTCGGGCAGACGCGCGAATAATAGGTCTCGGGCAGACGGGCGAAGCTGTTGTCGAAGGCGAGCGATTCAAGTTTTGGCATGAGCCAATTTTAAGGCCATGGCAAGGCAGGGCGACCTCGCTAGGCAGAGGGATAATTTGTGCGGCGCATGGACAGCAGGCCAAGGAGACCATGATTCAGCCACGGTTTAGCCTGAATCTGACCGAAGGCTTACCTGCCGGCCACACCGTTGCCGACATTTTCGATGCCATCACGGCAGAGCGGCCTTACCGCGGCCCGATCCCGGTGGCCGATGCGATCGCGATGAGGGAGAAGGAGCGCGGCACGGCAATCGACGGCGCGTGCCTGGATGTCTTGAAACAGGCCCTGCCCGAGCTCGGGTTTTAGTCTACGTTCCCGTACAGCTGCACTGCGAAGCCGTCGAGTTCCCACTCGGCCTTCAATGGCCAGCCGGCGTTTGTCGCTAGGGCGCTGAATTCGTCGGGCCGGAACTTGTAGGAGTTTTCGGTGTGCAGCGTTTCGCCGAGGGCGAAATGGAAGCGCTGGCCGGCGACGCTCACGTCCTGCGCGGCGAGGCTGGCCAGGTGCATTTCGATGCGGCCTGCGGTCGGGTTGTAGAACGCGTAGTGGCGGAAGCGGGAGGTATCGAAGTTCGCATCCAGTTCGCGGTTCAGCCGTTCGAGCAGGTTGAGGTTGAAGGCGGCGGTGACGCCGGCCGCGTCGTTGTAGGCCGCGTGCAGCTGCAGCGGATCCTTCTTGAGGTCAAAGCCGATCAGCAGCTGGCCTGCCGCGCCGGCCAGCCGGCGAAAGCGGGTGAGCAGGGCGGTCGCCGCACCGGGTGCGAAGTTGCCGATGCTGGAGCCGGGGTAGTAGATGAGCCGCCGGCCTTCCGGCAGGTGGGGCGCCGCCGCTTCCAGGTCGTGGATGAAGTCCATCCCCAGCGCAGTGACGGCAAGCCCCGGGTGATCACGGGAAAGGGATTGCGCAGCAATTGAAAGCGGGCCGCCGGCAATGTCCAGCACGACCAGGTGGGCGGGGTGCAGGGCCTGTAGCAGCAGGCGCACCTTGGCGCATTCCCCGGCACCCGGTTCGACGATGCAGTCCATCGGGCCAATGGCGGCGGCGATGTCGGACAAGCGGGACGCCATGAGCGCCCCTTCGGTGCGGGTGAGCGTGTATTCGGGCTGTGCGCAGATCGATTCGAACAGCCGGCAGCCCGCTTCGTCGTAGAAGTATTTGGGCGGAATGGACTTGGGACAGGCGGCCAGACCGGCCAGCACGTCGCTGCGAAAATCGTCGCGGTCGGCGGGAAAGTCCTTGAAGGTAAAAGACACTCAGGCCCCGATCGAAACCTGGCTGCCGGCGGCCAGTCGCCCGATTTCCGTCGCCTGTTCGAAGCCGTGCCGGCTGAATATTTCCAGCACCGCATCCCTTGATGCGGGCGTGCAGCTCACCAGCAGGCCGCCGCTGGTTTGCGGGTCGGTCAAGAGAGCCCGTTGCCAGTTCGCGATGCCGTCGGCGAGTTGCACTTCGCTGCCATAGCTTGCCCAGTTGCGCTCGCTGGCGCCGGTGATGTGGCCGTCCTGCGCCAACTCGCCTACGCCCGGAAACAGGGGCAGCCGGGCCAGTTCGACGCGTGCCGCGAGTTTCGAGGCGCGGGTGATTTCGAGCAGGTGGCCGAGCAGGCCGAAGCCGGTGATGTCGGTCATCGCGTGCACGCCAGCGGTTGCGGCCAGATCGGCGCCGGGGGTGTTGAGCTGGGTGGTGGCGGCGATCATCGCCGCGTATTGATCCGGACGCAGCAGGTTCTTTTTCAGTGCTGCGCTGTAGATGCCGACGCCCAGCGGTTTCCCGAGAATCAGCAGATCGCCGGCCTGGCCGCCGCTGTTCTGCTTGACGCGGCGCGGATCGACCACGCCGATGCCGACCAGGCCGTAGATCGGCTCCGGCGCGTCGATGGAGTGGCCGCCGGCAATGGGAATCCCGGCGGCTTTGCAGACCGACTCGCCGCCGGCGAGAATCTGCCGGATGACGCTGTTGGGCAGTTTGCCGATCGGCATGCCGACGATGGCCAGGGCGAACAGCGGCCGCCCGCCCATGGCATAGACGTCGGACAGCGCATTGGTGGCGGCGATGCGGCCGAACTCGTAGGGGTCGTCTACGATGGGCATGAAGAAATCGGTGGTCGCCACGATTGCCTGCTCGTCGTTCAGCCGGTAGACGGCGGCGTCGTCGCCGTGCTCGATCCCCACCAGCAGGTCGGGATAG
This sequence comes from Gammaproteobacteria bacterium, assembly GCA_018820745.1. Taxonomy (GTDB): domain Bacteria; phylum Pseudomonadota; class Gammaproteobacteria; order Burkholderiales; family Thiobacillaceae; genus Thiobacillus. Next base: position 1,638 of record JAHJNP010000270.1, on the reverse strand, counting down.
GCGGCTGCCAGGTGTGAAGAAAAGGGCGTGTCGGACAAAATCTCGCGCAGCACCGAAGGCGCGATCTTGCAGCCACAGCCGCCGCCGTGAGAGAACTGGGTGAGCCGGATGGGTTGGTCGAGAATGGAATCGTTCATGGTTCGAGTGCCTGTCGAGGATGGCGCCTGGAATGAATCGGCTAAAGTGCTTTATATAACATGAACCCGGCATGAACCCAGCCCGACCCATCAGCGGCTACACCGCAGACCAACTTATCGACCGCCTGGCGCAGGCGCGCGGCCGGCTGCGCGCGCTGATCGACTGCCTGCCGGCCGGCGGCTGGCTGGGGCCGCGCGCCGGGCATCTGAATCCGCCGCTGTGGGAATACGGACACATCGTCTGGTTCCAGGAACGCTGGTGCCTGCGCGAACGGCCAGACGGCACGCGCGCCCTCAGCCTGTTGCGTGGCGCCGACGCCTTGTACGATTCCTCCAGCGTGCCGCACGACGTTCGCTGGGACCTGCCTTTGCTGGAACCGGCGGCAGTCGACGCCTACGCGAGCCAGGTGACCGATGCCGTGGCCGCCCGCCTGCGCAGCGGTCTCGATGCCGAAATCGCGTATTTCGCCGAGTTGTGCCTCTATCACGAACTGATGCACATCGAGGCCTGGTGGATGGCCTTCCAGGATCTGGGCTATGCGCCGCCTGCCCGGCTCGATATTGCCGGCGTGCTGCCCGCGCAGCGGCTGCTGATCGAAGCGGGTGAGGTGGTGATGGGGAGCGGCCCGGACGACGGGTTCATTTTCGACAATGAAAAATGGCGCCACAGGGTTGCGGTGGCGGCGTTCGACATCGACGCGAGCCCGGTGTCGGAAACGGTCTTCGCCGAATTCGTCGAGGCGGGTGGGTATCAGAACAGGGCGGGGTGGTCGGCTGACGGCTGGGCCTGGCGCCAGGCCAGCGACGCGCATCATCCCCTGTACTGGAAGCAGGCAAACGGCGGCTGGCAGGTGCGCCGTTTCGACCGCTGGCTGCCGCTGAGCGCAGAAGCGCCGATGCTGCATGTGAACCGCTACGAGGCCGAAGCTTTTGCTGCGTGGCGGGGGCGGCGCCTGCCGACGGCTGCGCAGTGGCGGCAGGCGGTGGTGCAGGCGGATTTTCATTGGGGCATGGCGTGGGAATGGCTGCGCGATCCGTTCGCACCGTATCCGGGCTTTGCGCCCGATCCGTATCACGATTATTCGGCGCCCTGGTTCCACACCCACGGCGAATTGCGCGGCGGCGGGCCGGTCACCGACCCTTCGCTCAGCCGTCACGGCTTCCGCAATTTCTATCTGCCGCAGCGGCGCGATCCGTTTGCGGCATTTCGCACCGCAAGCCCTGACTAGGAATCAGCCTAGGAATCAGCCGCCGGTCATCGACATGAAGCGCAGGATTTTCTGCGGCGATTCGTTGAATTCGTGGCGTTCCGGCTTGAGGTTGATCGCGCCGAGAATCGCCGCTTCCAGTTCAGCGTCCGAACAGCCGCCGCGCAGCAGCGGGCGGAACTCGAATTTCTCGTCCTGGCCCAGGCACATGTAGGCGGTGCCGTCGACGGCGATGCGGATGCGGTTGCAGGTCTGGCAGAAATGCTGCGAGATCGGCGTGATGAAGCCGACGT
>JAHJNP010000269.1 GCA_018820745.1 Gammaproteobacteria bacterium | reverse complement strand
GCCAGTTCCGGCACCACCCCGCCGTACGCGTTGTGCATCGCGATCTGCGAATACAGCGCGTGCGCCAGCAGGCCGTGCGCGCTGTCATACAGCGCGACACCGGTTTCATCGCAGGAGGATTCGACGCCAAGCACCAGCATAATCGGGAGCAGTCAGACCAAAACATGCGCATGATAGCGTGGACAGCCCGTCGCTGAATTGTGGCGTCATAACCCGGCCCCCGGCGCGGGGCTTGTTTGGGTAAAATCCACCCGTTGTTTCAGTTTGTACGGACAGCGCCTTTCGCCGTGCTGTTGCCATCCAAGGAAAGTCCCATGTCGCACGATTCCATGCCGCCCTGCCCTGCCGAACACTGCTGCGACGTCCTGGTGATCGGCGGCGGCCCGGCCGGCTCGACGGCCGCCACCCTGCTGGCGGAAAAGGGCCACCAGGTCACCCTGCTGGAGAAGGCGCACCATCCCCGCTTCCACATCGGGGAATCCCTGCTGCCGGCCAATCTGCCGCTGTTCGAGAAGCTGGGCGTGCACGCCGAGGTGGCGGCCATAGGCATGCAGAAGTGGGGGGCAGAATTCATCTCCCCCTGGCACGCACACCAGCAGACCTTCGAATTCGCCGACGCCTGGGACAAGTCGATGCCCAGCGCCTATCAGGTGCGCCGCTCCGAGTTCGACGAAATCCTGATCCGCAATGCCGCGCGCAAAGGCGCCAATGTCATCGAAGGCTGCCGCGTGCGCGACGCGGAATTCCTGCCGAACGATGCAGGGGCGATCGTGCGGGCGGAACACGACGACGGCCGCAGCGAAACCTGGCAATGCCGCTTCCTCATCGACGCCTCCGGCCGCGACACCTTCCTCGGCAACCGCTTCAAGGCCAAGCAGCGCAACCCCAAGCACAACAGCGCCGCGCTCTATGGTCATTTCAAGGGCGCCCGGCGCAACGCGGGCAAGCAGGAAGGCCACATCAGCATCTTCTGGTTCGAGCACGGCTGGTTCTGGTTCATCCCCCTTGCCGACGGCGCCACCAGCGTCGGCGCGGTGATCTGGCCGAGCCACCTGAAAACCCGCCAGACCCCGGTGCGCGATTTTTTCCTCGAGCTCATCGCCACGTGTCCCGCCCTGGCGGCGCGCCTGAAGGACGCCGAACTCGTCTCGGAGGTGGAAGCCACCGGCAACTTTTCCTACAGCTGCGACCGCAGCCACGGCGCCCGCTATTTGCTGCTGGGCGACGCCTATGCCTTCATCGACCCGGTCTTTTCGTCCGGCGTGATGCTGGCGATGAAGAGCGCGTTCGAGGGGGCCGAGGCGGTCGACACCTGCCTGCGCCAGCCGGAAAAGGCCGCGAGGGCGCTCAGGCAATTCGACAGGATGATGAAGCACGGGCCGAAGCAATTCTCCTGGTTCATCTACCGCGTCACCAATCCCACCATGCGCGACCTGTTCATGTCGCCCAGCAATGTCTACCGGGTCCAGGAAGCGTTGCTGTCGGTGCTGGCAGGCGACATTTTCGGCAAGACGCCCATCTGGCGTTCGCTGCGCGTCCTGAAGGCCATTTATTACATCGCGTCCGTGGCCAATCTGAAGCGCACCTTCATGGCGTGGAAACGACGCAGGACAAATATCCGCTATGTAAAAGCGCCGGAAGGAATCGGCAGCGAATGACGACTTCGGAAGCGATCCTGCGGCTGGAGATCCTGCCCGCATCCCGACTTTCCTGCCTGGCCGGTGACGGGCTGGGCAGCGTGCTGGGCGGCGTCTGCTTTTCCCATCCGGCCCAGCCGCTCGACGCTGGCGAACTGCCGTTGCTGGCCGTCGACATGCGTCTGCCGCAAGGGGAGGAGGCGATCTGTGAAATCTGGCATTGCGCGGAACCGCTGGCGTCCGGCCGGCATGGCCCGATCCGCTACCGTCAGGGCGAAACGCTGCTGTACGGCTGCATCAGCCTCGACGAAATCGCGCCGCAGGATGCGCGCGCACCGCTGCAGGCCATCACAGAGGCCGCCTACCTGGCCATCTTCGAACTGCTTGAAGCCCGCGGCTATCACACCGTCCTGCGCGTCTGGAACTACTTTTCCGCGATCAACCGGGAAAGCCACGCCATGGAGCGCTACCGCCAGTTCAACATCGGCCGCCAGGATGCCTTCCTCGCCCTTGGCCGCTCGCTCGTCGACAAGGTGCCCGCCGCCTGCGCCCTCGGCACGGCCGGCGGCGGCCTCCACATTGCCTTCCTGGCGACGCGGGCGGACGTGGCCAGCGTCGAGAACCCACGCCAGCTCAGCGCCTACCATTACCCCAGCCAGTACGGGCCGCGCAGCCCGACCTTCGCGCGCGCAGGGCTGGCCTGGCTCGGCGGGCGCG
>JAHJNP010000268.1 GCA_018820745.1 Gammaproteobacteria bacterium | reverse complement strand
GGCGGTGAAGACGATCGGCGTCGGCTTCATGTTCGCGCCCAACCACCACAGCGCGATGAAGCATGCCGCCCCGGTGCGGCGCGAACTCGTCGTACGCACCCTGTTCAACCTGCTCGGTCCACTGACCAACCCGGCCGGTGCGCCGAACCAGGTGATGGGCGTGTTCAGCCGCGAGCTCACCGGCACCCTGGCGCGGGTGCTGCAGGCGCTGGGCAGCCGCCATGTGCTGGTGGTCAACGCCGAGGAAGGGCTGGACGAGATCAGCCTTGCCTCGCCCACTTACGTGGCCGAACTGAAGGACGGCCATGTGTCCGAATACGAACTCGAGCCCGGCCTGTTCGGCTTGCCGCAGGTCGACGCGAGCGACATGGTGGTCAAGGGCAAGGACGAAGCAGTCGAGATGCTGCTGGCTGCGCTGGAGAACCGCCACCCCGGCGCCACCGCGATTGTCGCGCTCAACGCCGGGGCAGCCATTTACGTATCGGGCCGTGCCGCCAGCCTGATGGACGGCGTGGCGCAGGCGCAGCGCGCCATTTCAAGCATGGCCGCGCGCGACGTGCTCGAACACTACCGTCGCTTCAGTCAATCATGAGCGACATCCTCGAAAAGATACTCGCCACCAAACGCGAGGAAATCACCGCCGGCTTGGCCCGCGTGCCGCTCGCCGACATGCAGGTGCGCGCAGCCGCTGCCGCGCCGCCGCGCGATTTCGTCGGCGCCCTGCGCGCCAGGCTCGCCGCCGGGCAGCCCGCGGTGATCGCCGAAATCAAGAAGGCCAGCCCGTCGAAAGGCGTGATCCGGCCTGATTTCAAGCCGGCCGAAATCGCGATCAGCTATGCGGCGGGCGGCGCCGCGTGCCTGTCCGTGCTCACCGATCGCGACTATTTCCAGGGCAGTGCCGAGTACCTGAGGGAGGCGCGCGTCGCATGCTGCCTGCCGGTGCTGCGCAAGGATTTCATTATCGACCCGTACCAGGTCTACGAGGCGCGCGCGATGGGCGCGGACTGCATCCTGCTGATCGTTGCCGCGCTCGAACTGCCGGCGATGCAGGCGCTGGAAGCGCTGGCGTTCGAGCTGGAGATGGCGGTGCTGGTGGAGTCGCACAACGCGGAGGAGCTTGATGCCGCGTTGCAGTTGAAGACGCCGTTGCAGGGCATCAATAACCGCAACCTGCGCACCTTCGAGGTCAGTCTCGATACCACGCTGGCGTTGCTGCCAAAAATCGGTGATGACCGCATCGTCATCACCGAGTCCGGCATCCTCGCGCCGGCCGACGTCGCGAGGATGCGCAGCCATGGCGTCAACGCCTTCCTGGTGGGCGAGGCCTTCATGCGCGCCGCCGATCCGGGCGCCGAGCTGGCGCGGCTGTTCGCCTGAACCCGCCTCTAGCGAAAGGCGTTAGGAGCGCGTCAGCGCTTGCCCCCGAACAAACTCCCCAGCACGCCGCGGATGAGCGAGCGCCCGATCTGGCTGCCGATCGCACGCGCGGCGGATTTGGCCAGCGCTTCGGCCGCGCCTTCGCGGCGCCCACTTCCGCTCAGTATGCCCCCCAGCCCGCCGCCATTCGCTGCCGGTTTGGTGGCGGCCTTGGCCTGCTGTTTCGCTTCGGCTTCCGCCGACGCGGCCTGCGCCGCCTGCTCGGCGCGCGCCATGAGGACTTCGTGGGCGGATTCGCGGTCGATGGTCGTGTCGTAGACGCCGGCCACCAGCGAGGCCCGCATCAACTGCTGGCGCTGGGCGTCGCTGATGGGGCCGATCTGTCCCTGCGGCGGCACGATGAACGCGCGCTCGACCACGCCGGGACGGCCCTTGGCGTCGAGGAAGGACACCAGCGCCTCGCCCACGCCGAGTTCGGTGATGACGGTGGCCTCGTCCAGGTCCGGGTTGTCGCGCATGGTTTCGGCGGCCGCGCGGACCGCCTTCTGGTCGCGTGGCGAGAAGGCGCGCAGCGCGTGCTGCACCCGGTTGCCGAGCTGCGACAGCACCTTGTCCGGCATGTCGGCCGGATTCTGGGTGACGAAAAACACGCCGACGCCCTTGGAGCGGATCAGCCGCACCACCTGCTCGATCTTCTCCACCAGCGCGTCGGAGGCGTCGGAAAACAACAGGTGCGCCTCGTCGAAGAAGAACACCAGCCTGGGCTTGTCGAGGTCGCCCGCCTCGGGCAGGTTCTCGAACAGTTCGGCCAAAAGCCACAGCAGCAGCGTGGCGTAAAGCTTGGGCGACAGCATCAGCCGGTCGGCCGACAGGATGTTGATGACGCCAAGTCCGCGGTCGGTCTGGATCAGGTCGTCGATGTTGAGCATCGGCTCGCCGAAGATCTGTTCGCCGCCCTGCGACTCCAGCACCAGGAGGCCGCGCTGGATGGCGCCGATGGAGGCGGCAGACACGTTGCCGTACTCGGTGGTGAACTGTTTTGCGTTCTCGCCGACGAAAGCGAGCATGGTGCGCAGGTCCTTCAGGTCGAGCAGCAGGAGACCGTTGTCGTCGGCCACCTTGAACACCAGGTTGAGAACGCCGCTCTGGGTGTCGTTCAGATCGAGCATTCTCGATAAAAGCAGCGGTCCCATGTCGGAAACCGTGGCGCGCACCGGATGGCCGGCCTCGCCGAAGGGGTCCCACAGCGTGACCGGATAGCCGCGGTGTTCGAAGCCCTCGAGCTTGAGCATTTCGACCCGCTCGGCCACCTTGGCATTGCCGCCGCCCGGCTGCGAAATACCCGACAGGTCGCCCTTCACGTCCGACATGAAGCACGGCACGCCGATGCGGGAAAAATGCTCGGCCAGCGTTTGCAGGGTGACGGTCTTGCCGGTGCCGGTGGCGCCGGTGATGAGGCCGTGGCGGTTGGCCATCTGAGGCAATAGAACCAGATCGGCGGACGCGTTGCGGGCGATGAGCAGGGGTTCGGTCATGACGGCTCCTGATTGGGTATGCACGGATTTTAGCGAGTTCGATGATGGTGGCGATCGCGCAATGAATAGAAGCAAGTGCTAATGTTCAGGCTATGATCGTGGCATGGCGAATCAGGGGAAGACCGTGGCAACAGAACAGCGGGTGCATGAAATTGTGATTGTCGGCGGCGGCGCGGGTGGCCTGGAGCTGGCCACCCGGCTGGGCGACAAGCTGGGAAAGAAGAAACGCGCGCATGTCACGCTGATCGATGCCTCGCCCTCGCACCTGTGGAAGCCGCTGCTGTACGAAGTCGCGGCGGGCAGCCTCGATTCGTACGCCGAACGGCTGGAATATCTGGCGCAGGGGCACTGGCATCACTTCCGCTTCCGCCTTGGGCGCATGGACGGGCTCGACCGCGCGCGCCAGGAAGTCAGCGTCGCGCCGACGCTGGACGACGATGGCATCGAGATCATCCCGCGCCGCAGCTTTCATTACGACACCCTGATCATCGCGGTCGGCTCGGTCGGCAACGACTTCGGCGTGCCGGGCGTGAAAGAGCACTGCATCATGCTCGACACCCCCGAGCAGGCGCGCGAATTCCACCGTCATCACATCAACGCCTGCCTGCGCGCGCACACCCAGCACAGCGAAGTCACGCCCGGCCAGCTCACTGTCGGCATCGTTGGCGCCGGCGCCACCGGCGTCGAGCTTGCGGCCGAACTGCATGACACCACACGCGAGTTGTCGGCCTACGGCCTGGAAAAAATCGACCCCGACAAGAACCTGAAGCTGCTGCTGGTCGAGGCATCCGACCGCATCCTGCCGGGACTGCCGCCGCGCCTGTCGGCCGCCGCCGCCCAACGCCTGGCCGAGCTGGGGGTGGAGATGCACACCAACGAGCGCATCGTCGAGGTGCGCGCCGACGGCATGCTGACCGCCGACGGCACGTTCATCCCCGCCAGCATGATGGTGTGGTCGGCCGGCATCAAGGCGCCGGATTTCCTGAAGGACCTGGACGGACTGGAAACCAACCGCATCAACCAGTTGGTGGTGCGCCCGACGCTGCAGACCACCCGCGACGACAACATCTTCGCCTTCGGCGATTGTGCCGCCTGTCCCATGCCGGATGGCGGTTTCGTGCCGCCGCGCGCGCAGGCGGCGCACCAGCAGGCTTCGATGCTGGCAAAGTCGATCTGCCGCCGCTTTCGCGGCAAGCCGCTGCCCGAGTACGTCTACCGCGACTACGGCTCGCTGGTCGCGCTCGGCCGCTTTACCCCCGTCGGCAACCTGATGGGCACCCTCACTGGCGGCAGCATCATGATCGAGGGCACGCTGGCGCGGTTGGTGTATTGGTCGCTGCACAAGATGCACGAGATCGCGCTGCACGGCTGGTTCAAGACTTCGCTCACGACCTACGCCCACTTCATCAGCACGCCGACGCGGGCGAGGATCAAGCTGCACTAGTCATTCCACAGCCACGCCGCGCCGCGCACGCCGCTGGAATCGCCGAACTTCGGCGGCACCAGTTTGGTGTCGACTCGATCTGAAAAAACATAGCGCGGCCACAACCGCGGCACGGTGTCGTAGAGGCGGGCGATGTTGGACAGCCCGCCGCCGAGCACGATGACGTCTGGATCGAGCAGGTTGATGACGCCGGCCAGCGCGCGCGCCAGGCGTTCCTCGTAGCGCGCCAGCGTCGCGCTGCAGGGCCCGTAGCCCGCGTTCGCCAGCTGCACGATTTCGTGCGCTGGCAGGTCTTCGCCGCCGTAGCGCACATGGTCGGCGGCCAGCGCGGGGCCCGACAGCCAGGTTTCGATGCAGCCCTTCTTGCCGCAGTAGCACGCCGGCGCGGCATCGAGTTCGCGCGGACTCGGCCACGGGTGCAGGATCGCTTCGCCGGTGGCAGGGTGCTGCCCGGTGCCGGCGCGGTCGGACTGGGCGTGGGCGAACTGGAAATAGGGCAGCGGCGAGTGCCCCCATTCGCCGGCGATGGCGTTGGCGCCAGTCAGCACATGGCCGCGCACCACCACGCCGCCGCCGACGCCGGTGCCGAGGATCACGCCGAATACGCTGTCGGCCCCGGCCGCCGAACCGTCGACAGCTTCCGACAGCGCAAGACAGTTGGCGTCGTTGGCGAGCCGAACGTTTCGATTCAGCGCGCGTTCGAGGTCTTCCTGCAGCGGCCGGCCGTTGAGGCAGGTCGAGTTGCAGTTCTTCATCCGGCCGGACGCGGGCGAGACGGCGCCGGGGGTGCCGATGCCGATGCTGCCGGCCTGCCCCAGTTCGACTTCGGCCTGGTGCACCAGCGCGGCGACCGCGGCCACCGTGGCGAGGTAGTCGTCCTGCGGGGTCGGTACGCGGCGGCGCAGGACCTCGCGGCCGTCTGCATCGAGCGCAATGAGTTCAATTTTGCTGCCGCCGAGGTCGATGCCGAAACGTAGAGGGGGAGCCACGGTGTAAAATCTCCGGCTATCTAATTTGCGTTGGAATCAACATGGCAGGACATTCGAAGTGGGCCAACATCCAGCACCGCAAGGGGCGCCAGGATGCCAAGCGGGGCAAGGTCTTCACCAAGCTTATCAAGGAAATCACCGTGGCGGCCAAAATGGGCGGCGGCGACACCGGGATGAATCCGCGCCTGCGCCTGGCGATCGATAAGGCCAAGGCCGAGTCGATGCCGAAGGACAACATCGAGAACGCGATCAAGCGCGGCACCGGCCTGCTCGAAGGCGTCAACTACGAAGAGGTGCGCTACGAGGGCTACGGCATCGGCGGCGTCGCGGTGATGGTCGACTGCCTCACCGACAACAAAGTGCGCACCGTCGCCGACGTGCGCCACGCCTTCGTCAAGCACGGCGGCAACATGGGCACCGACGGCTGCGTCGCGTTCCAGTTCAAGCATTGCGGCCAGATCATCCTGGAGCCGGGCGCCAGCGAGGAAGCGGTGATGGAAGCCGCACTCGACGCCGGCGCCGAAGATGTCATCCCCAACGAGGACGGCTCGATCGAGGTGCTGACCTCGCCCGAGCCCAAGGCCTTCGAGGCAGTGAAGGAGGCGCTGGAAAAGGCCGGCTTCAAGCCGGCGATCGCCGAGATCACCATGCGGCCGGAAGCCGAAACCGAACTGACCGGCGACGACGCGGTGAAGATGCAGAAGATTCTCGATGCGCTCGATTCGCTCGACGACGTGCAGGATGTCTACACCAATGCCGTGCTTCCTGAGTGAGGCGTAAGGGGTTAAGGCGTGAAGCGGGTTCACCATGAGCTGGTGGCTTGGCAGCAAGCCATGCTTCTGGTGAGGAAGGTGTACGAATTGACAGCGGGGTTTCCTGCTGACGAGCGATTCGGTCTGGTGGCGCAAATGCGGCGCGCGGCAGTGTCGATCCCCAGCAATATTGCGGAGGGCGCAGCACGCCAGTCCAAACGGGCGTTTGCACAGTTTCTGATCGTGGCGCGTGGTTCGCTGAGCGAATTGGATACGCAATTTAGAATCGCCCAGGATTTGGTTTTTTGTCCACCGCAGAGCGAACTGGAAATGCAGATAGACCGTTTGTTCAGTTTATTGGGTGGGCTACTCAAATCCCAGCGGGAATCAGAAAGAGCATGACAGCCCCCAACCTTGCCCCCTCACCCCTCACTCCTCACCCCTCTCGCATACTGGGCATCGACCCCGGCCTGCGCCTCACCGGCTTCGGCGTGATCGAGCAGGCCGGCCAGAAGCTGGCCTATGTCGCCAGCGGCGTCATCAAGAGCGGCGAGGGCAGCCTGCCGCAGCGGCTGGGGGTGCTGTTCGCCGGGCTCAACGAGGTGATCGCCACCTACCAGCCCGATACCTGCGCGGTTGAAATCGTCTTCGTCAACGTCAACCCGCAATCGACGCTGCTGCTCGGGCAGGCGCGCGGGGCGGCGATCTGTGCGGCCGTGTCGAATGAACTGCTGGTGGCGGAATACACCGCGCTGCAAATCAAGCAGGCGGTGGTCGGCCACGGCAAGGCCGCCAAGGAACAGGTGCAGGAAATGGTCAAGCGCCTGCTGAGCCTGCCTGCTGCACCTCAGGCCGATGCGGCCGATGCGCTCGCCTGCGCCATTGCCCACGCCCACGGCAGCCACCTCGGCGCGCACTCCACTGCGGGCTATCGCGTGAAGGGCGGGCGCCTCGTATGAACAAGGAATTTAAATGATAGGCAGAATCACCGGCCTGCTTGCCGCCAAGCAACCGCCGCAGGTGCTGGTGGACGTGAACGGCGTCGGCTACGAAATCGATGTGCCGATGAGCACCTTCTACAATCTGCCCGCGCTGGGCGAAAAAATCAGCCTGCTGACCCATCTGGCGATCCGCGAAGACGCGCACCTGCTCTACGGCTTCGGCAGCGAGATCGAGCGCGCGGCGTTTCGCGAACTGCTGAAAGTCTCCGGTATCGGCGCCAAGACCGCCCTGTCGGTGCTGTCCGGCCTGTCGGTCAACGACCTGTCGGCGGCGATTGCCGCGCAGGAAATCGGCCGCATCGTCAAGGTGCCCGGCATCGGCAAGAAAACCGCCGAGCGCCTGCTGCTCGAACTCAAGGGCCGGCCGGTGTTCGCCGGTGCGATCGCCAGCACCGAAGGCGGCGGCGTGTCGGACGACGTGCGCCAGGCGCTGCTGGCGCTGGGTTACAACGAGCGCGAGACCACCGAAGCCGTGCGCCAGTTGCCGCCCGACCTGACGGTGGGCGAGTCGATCCGGCAGGCGCTGCGGACCCTGTCTAAAACCTAAGGCCCGTGTCAACTGTCCCGTCGAACCCGCGGCCTTCCGCTTCCCTGAAGCGCCATTTTTTGTGGCTGCTGCTGAGCGTGGCCGGCCTGTTTGCGGCCGGCATTGCGCTGAGCCTGTGGTTTAGCCTGCAGGCCAGTTCCCAGACCCAGCAGCGCCTGCTGGAACTGGAGGCGACGCAGGCGCGCGTCAGCCTGATCCGGCTGCTGGACTACTACCACACGCTGATCGAGAACACGGCGCGCGACCCCGAACTGCTCGACCTGATGCGTCTCGGTTCGGTCGAGGAACAACAGCAGTGGGCCATTTCCCGGCAGCGTCTGTTGCCCGATCTGTTGGGGCTGGCGCTGGTCAATCCCCAGGGCGGCGTGCTGGGCGAGGCCGTGGCGCTGCGCGTCGGCCCCCGCTGCCAGCAGGACATGCAGCGGGCGGATACCCTGACGGACACCCGGCCGCTGCTGCACCGCGAGGTAGCGGGTCTCGAACACTTCGACCTGGTGTCGGCGGTACGCGAAACAGGGGGCGAGATTGTGGGGGGCGTCTTCTTGAGCGTGCGGCTGACCCAACTGCAGCGGGTGATCGACGATACCCTCCATCCGGACCACGCCCTCATCCTCGTCGATGCAGCGGGCAGCACGATCGTGCGCCAGGGCGAGGTCAAAGGTGCGTTGCAGGAAGTCCGGCTGGATATTCCCGGGACCGGCTGGACCCTGCTCGCACAGTCGCCGGTGCGGCTGTTCACGCGCGGCAGCGAAATGCAGGTGCTGGCAGGGCTGCTGACCCTGGGAGCCGTGCTGCTGCTGTTGGGTGTGACCATGCTGCGGCTGCGGCGCACCATGCTGCGCGACATCGTATCCACCCGCGATGCCATGACCGCGCTGGCGCGGGACGAAGCGGTCCCCGCGATCATGCCGCACTACATCGAATTCGAGCCGGCCGCGGCCGACATCAATCTGATCGCCCGGCACTTGCAGGAGCAGCATGCGCGGCTGGAGCACCTGAGCCTGACCGATCCACTGACGGGGCTGCCCAACCGGCGCGCCTTCGAGATCCATTTCCCCCAGGCGCTGGGGCTGGCCGACAGGCAGCATCCGGTCGCGCTGGTATTGCTCGATATCGACTATTTCAAGGCAGTCAACGACCGCTACGGCCACGGGGTGGGTGATCAGGTTTTGCTGGCGCTGGCCCAGTCGTTGAAGGAACTGACCCGGCGTGCCGATCTGGCGGCGCGGCTGGCCGGGGACGAGTTCGTCGTGCTGCTGGCGGGACTCGACGCCGCCGGGGGGGACGCGTGGTATCAGCGCCTCACCGACCATTTCAGGAGCGAGTTGAATGCGTTGGGCCTGGACGTGCAGACCAGCCTCAGCGCGGGGCAGACCTGGCTCGGCAGCGCCCCCGGCGACACCATGAATGCCGCGCTCGCGCGTGCCGACCGTGCGCTCTATCAGGCCAAGGCACTCGGGCGTGGCCGGCTGGTGCAGGATGGCCTGCCCGCCGCCGACCCTGCGGAGTAGAATTCGCGCTTGTCTGTCTCCAGCCTTCCGGCGTCATGATCGAAACCGACCGTCTCATTGCCCCCGCCGCCGTCAGCCCGCAGGAAGAGCAGGTCGAGCGCGCGCTGCGGCCGCGCACCCTGGCCGAATATGTCGGCCAGGCGAAGGCGCGCGAGCAGCTCGAAATCTTCATCCATGCCGCCCGTAACCGCAGCGAGGC
>JAHJNP010000005.1 GCA_018820745.1 Gammaproteobacteria bacterium | reverse complement strand
TGTCCGCCTCGATGCGTGCCACCGACATCGCGCCGGATCGCCTCGCCCGGGCGCGTCTCGAACTGCTGGACTGGCTGGACCGCCTGCAGGGCGAACGCGTGGGACTCATCGTGTATGCCGGCGAGGCGGGCGTGCTGTTGCCGCCCACCGACGACCCCGCCTTGTTGCAACGCGCGCTCGATCAGGTCGACCCGCGCCTGATCGAGGCACCGGGAAGCAACCTGGCGGTGGCACTCGATCTGGCGCGCGCCCAACTCGCTGCGGCGCCGGGCACCGCCAAGGCGGTACTGCTGCTGAGCGATGCCGAAGCCGACAGCGTCGACGCGGCCGCGCAGGCTGCGGTGGAGGCCCTGCAGCAGGCCCGGCTGCCGCTGTTCGTGCTGGGCATTGGCAGCGAGGCGGGCGCGCCGGTGCCGCTGCCCGACGGCGGTTTCGCCGAGGCGGACGGCGTGCAGGTGGTGAGCCGCATGGCCGTGTCGGCCTATCGCCAGTGGGCGCAAACGACGGGCGGGCGCTTCGCTGCGGTGAGCGATGGCGACGCCGACTGGGCGGCGCTGCACGACCGCGGCATGGCCGCCTTGCCCGGCGATCCGCTTGCGCTGGAGTCGGCCGCCGCGTGGCGCGAGCTGTATGCCTGGTGTCTGGCGCCGGCGCTGGCGCTGTTGATGGCCGTTTCCCTGCCGCGCCGGGTAGTGGCGATGATCGCGCTGGCGCTCTGGGGCGCCGTTGCCGTGCCGCCGCCCGCGCTGGCCGACGAAGCCGCAGCCTGGCAGGCCTGGCAACAGAAAAACTTTGCCGGCGCGCAAGCCTTGTATGCGCAGGCCGGCGGTTACCGCGGCCAGATGGGGGCGGGCGCGGCCGCCTGGCGGCAGGCGGCTTACGCGGCGTCGGCACGCCATTTCGGCGCCGCGCTGCTGCTGGCGGAAAGCGACCGCCAGCGCGCGGATGCGCTCTACAACCTGGGCAATGCCCACTACGGGCGCGGCCAATGGCAGGCCGCCTTCGAGGCATTTGAAACGGTACTCAGCATGCGGCCGGGCGACCCCAGGGCGGGCGCCAACCGCGCGCTTGCCTGGCAACGCCTGCGCCGCCAGCGCGCTGATGCGCCGATGCAAAGCGATCTCGGCGGGCGTCGCGGCTTTCTCGCCGAAGGGCGGATTCAACTGGATGGTCAAGCTGGTCCCCCACCCGATGACCCGGAATCCGAAGCAGCCGGCGTACAGATCGACCGCGGCGTGCCAAGCGCTGGCGGCGCGCATGCGCCCGCCGCATCCGCACCGAGCCAGCCGTTGCGGGTCGATCCCCGGCTGGCGCTGTCGGGCCTGAAAAAGCTCGATCGCCTGCAGGACCAGCCCACCACCCTGTTGCACAACCTGCTGAAGCAGGATGCCCGCCATGACGATGCGGAGCGGCCGCCATGGTGAAAACCCTGCTGCTATTTTTCCTGCTGGCGGGCGGCTTGGCGAACGCGGCGTCGCTGAGCGCGCAACTGGACCGCACGACGGTTGCGCTGGGCGAGCCGGTCAGCCTGACGGTACAGGCGCAAGGCCTGAATCTCGACGCGCTCGATGCCGGTCCGCTCGGCGCGCGTTTCGACGTGTCCGGACGCACCCTCAGCCGCGGGACGGACAGCGAAACCCTGGTGCTGACGCTGTATCCTCGCGTGGCCGGCGCGTTGCAGATTCCGCCGTTGCAACTGGATGCCAGGCGCACTGCCGCGCTGCCGCTGACGGTGACCGACGGCAGCGATGCCGTGCCGCGGGTGACGGCAAACTGGGTGCTGGAACCGGCGGAGCCGCGGGTCAACCAGCCGACGCGCCTGACCCTGGCGATCTGCGATGACGGCGGCTTGCAATGGCAGCGTCCGGCATTGCCGA
Organism: Gammaproteobacteria bacterium; assembly: GCA_018820745.1. Taxonomy (GTDB): domain Bacteria; phylum Pseudomonadota; class Gammaproteobacteria; order Burkholderiales; family Thiobacillaceae; genus Thiobacillus. The sequence continues at coordinate 4,224 of JAHJNP010000005.1, read as the reverse complement.
CGCACAGCGGACGCGTCGTGCGCGCCCTGGGTGAAGACGAGGGTGACGGTGAACACGCCGCAGGCGAAGCCTGCACCCTGCATCGATTTCACTGGGCGCTGCTCGCCACCCAGAGCGGTGCAGCTGTGTTCACCGCGCCCATGCTCGACGCCAGCCGCTTCGGGCAGCGCCTGCGCTTTCCGGGGCCGCCTCTGTCATACCATGCCGCCGCCTTGCCGGTCTGGCTGCCGGCCCACGTGCCGGCGGTCGCCCCGGTCGTCCACGCCGATCCGCTGCCTGCGCGCTGGCCGCTGCAGCGGCCGCTCAGTTGGCGCATCGAGGTGGTGGGCGGCTACAGCGCGGACGGCCTCAAGGCCCTGCTCGACCTGCAGTTAAACGAATCCGCCGCACTCGGCGTGTATCCGCCTTTGATCGAGGTGATCACGCCGGATGACCGCAACTCGCCGCTGACCCGCTACGCCGTCACCCTGTTCCTGCAGCCGCGCGCAAGCGGTGAAGTCATGCTGCCGGCCCTGAACCTGCCTTGGTATGACCCGGCGCGCGACCAGCTAGCCAGTCAAGTGCTGCCGGGCCGTTCGATTGCGGTGTTCGATCCGCGCGTGCAACTTGCCCGGCAGGTGGTGGGTGGCCTGGCGGGGGTGCTGCTGCTGGCCGCGCTGGCCTGGCAGGGCCGCCGCATGGCGTGCTGGCGGATGGCGCGTCGGCGTGGCCTGCGCGCGATTCGGGAGGCACGGGGCAACACAGAACTGGCGCTGGCGGTACGGCAGTTTTCGCTGACGGGACAGTCCGCCGCGCCCAGTCTCGGCGAATGGCAGCGCCGCCTGGCGCAGGAAACCAGGGGGTGCGATGTGGCAGATGCAGTGCAACAGATGGAACAGCAGTTGTTCGGACAGGCACTGCCCACGCCGGCTGAATTGCAGCAGGCCTTGTTGCGAGAACTGGCGCACGCCTGCCCGAAACCGCGCCCCCCATGGGGACGGGCGAGGGATTGAGCGTGCTGCAGACGTAAAAAAAGGGGCTTGCGCCCCTTTTTTTTTGCTTGCCTGAATCTACTCAGGACACCCCGCCTTTATAGTCGGCGATGCCCGGGTTGGATTTGCCGACCCCGATGATTTTGGGCTCGTTCAGTTTCAGGCCCTTGATCACCTTCTTGTCGCGCAGGTACGTCGCGACGACGTCCCAGATCGGTTCGCCGGTCGCCCCTTCCGCCACAGGCGCCCAGCCAGCGACCTTGTAGGTCTTGTTGGCGTCCACCGGCTTGCCCTTGATGGTCATGCTGCCGATCCGCTTGCCGATGGCCGCGTTGGGCGCAATGGTGTACTCGATGCCGCCCACGCGCACCATGTCCCCGCCCTGCTGGTAGTAGGGGTCGGCGTTGAACAGGTTGTCGGCGACATCCTCCATGATGGTCTTGATCATCTCGCCCGTCATGTTGGTCAGCGTGGTCTGCGGGTAGGTGATCGCGGTCTGGTCCATCAGGCGTTCCATCGTGATGTCGTCGCCCGGCAGCAGCGTGGTCCCCCAGCGGAAGCCGGGCGAGAAGGCAGCATCTGCACCCTTGACCTCCATCATTGCGTCGACCAGCAGCTGGTCCCAGGTGCCGTTGAAGTTGCCGCGGCGATACAGGAAGTCGTCCGAGACGGCGAGTTTCTCGCTGAGCTTGCTCTCGTAAGGCGCGCGCACTTTCTTGATGTACGCATCCATCGCGGGATCGGCCGGCAACAGGTTGGAGAACACCGGCAGCAGGCGGTACTTGAAGCTGGTCACGCGCTTGCCCTTAACCTCGAAATCCATCACGCCGAGGAACTTGCCGTTGGAGCCCGCGTTGGTCACCAGGGTCGTGCCCTTGGCGTTCTTGACCTTGACCGGCTGCGGCACGCCGTCGTGGGTGTGGCCGCCGAAGATGGCGTCGATACCTGTGACGCGGCCGGCCATCTTGAGGTCGACGTCCATGCCGTTGTGCGACAGCACGATGACAACCTGGGCGCCCTTGGCGCGCGCCTCGTCCACCCATTGCTGCATGCTGTCGTCGCGGATGCCGAAGCTCCAGTCCGGCACCATCCAGCGCGGGTTGGCAATCGGCGTGTAGGGGAAGGCCTGGCCGATCACGGCGATCTTCACCCCGTTCTGTTCCTTCATGGTGTAGGGCTTGAACACCTGGTCGCCGAAGTCGTTGGTCACGATGTTCTGCGCGACGAAATCGATGTTGGCTTTCTTGAAGTCCTTGTTGACGATTTCCATGACGCGCTCGGCGCCGAAGGTCGATTCCCAGTGCGGGGTCATGACGTCGACGCCCAGTTTGATGGAGGCATCGACCATGTCCTGCGCATTGGTCCACAGCGAGGTGGCCGAACCCTGCCAGGTGTCGCCGCCGTCGAGCAACAAGGCGCCGGGGCGCTGCGCACGCATCTTGTTGACCAGGGTTTTCAGGTGGGCGAAGCCGCCGACCTTGCCGTAGACCCTGGCGGCTTCGGTGAAGTCGAGGTAGGTGAAGGCATGGGCCTCGGCGCCGCCGGGCTTGATGCCGTATTCCTTCAGCAGATGCTGGCCGACCAGGTGTGGCACCTTGCCGAGGGCAGCGCCGACGCCCAGGTTGACGTTGGGCTCACGAAACCACACCGGCAGCAACTGTGCATGACAGTCGGTGAAGTGCAGGAACGAGACGTTGCCGTGGCGCGGCACATCGTAGAAATTGGCGGGTGCATTGCCAGCCAGAGCAGACTTGCTGTCCAGCGCCATGCCGGACGCGGCGGCGACGGCCAGCAGCTGCAGAAACTCGCGGCGGTTCATGTGCATGGGGGGGGCTCCTCGAAAATGAATGATGGGTGATGGTTTTTAATATTGTCTATTCTGGCGCATGGTCCGTAAATAGTAGCTCCGGCTCATGCATGCCGGGTTATTTCGCGGGGAACGAAATAGAAAAAGCCCGGTCGCCCGGGCTTTCCCATTCAGCTTGAGAGCTGGTTACTTGCGGAACACGTTGGCTTTCATCGGCAGGCCATTGGACAGCGCGGAGTGGAAGTACTCCAGGTTGTTCATTGCATCACTGCCCTGCGGCATCGACACCTGACGCACCGATTTGTAGCAGCCTGCATAGCGCTTCTGTATCGTGAACAGCTTGTCGCCGCCGCGGAACACCGGCCAGTGCACAGCGTGACCGACGGCGGGCGAAATCAGTTCGGAACGCAGACGGACGCCGGCGTTCTGTACGTGGCAGCTGGCGCAGGCAAAGTTGAGTTGGCCCTTGCGTGCAAAGAAGTATTTCTTGCCGTCTTCATACGCAGCGGTCGCCTTGGGACCTTCGACCTTGACGTTCATCAGCATGCCGTCGGACAGCGAGCGCGCGTAGACGGTGAGCAGCCCCATGGTCTTGAGGTCGCTGACCTTGTAGGCTTCCTCGCCGTTGGCGGTGCGGCAGTTGTTCAGCGCATCGACCAGCGTTACGACCTTGCCCTTGGCCTCGTCGAACATCGGGTAGTTGCCGGCGATCTGCTTGCCGCCGTTGGGGAAGCAACTGGCGTAGGTCTTGCCGTTCTTGAACGGGGTTTCCCACATCTTGCGGCTCTTTTCAATCTCCGAATCGAAAGGTGGGAATTCCATGATGGCATCGTACTGCGACTTGCTGTCAGCATCGAATGCCAGCGCGCCGTAGACGTAATCCTCGATCGGGACGTTGGGATATTTGTCCGTGTAGAACTTGACCATTTCCTGACGATCCTTCTCGGGCGAAGCATGGGCCGTGACCGCACCCAAGACAATACCCAAACCGGCCATCGCTGTCAGCAGTTTCATAATGATTTTTTGTTTCATGCCGTCCTCCAGAAACTTGATGAATAAAGCGGGAGCGGGGCCTGGTGCCCCGCTCGAGTGATGCCTGAACTTAGCCGATGGTGGCTTCGGCGCTGTTCTTGTCGCCCATGTTGTCGGTCCAGCTGACGACGACCTTGTCGCCGGCCTTGGGACCCTTGACCTTGAAGCCCAGATAGGGATTCTTGGACACGGCACCGCCGATTTCGGCGTTCAGCACGGGGGTGCCGTTGACGGTAGCGGTCACTTCGCTGATGAAGTGGGCGGGGATCAGCTTGCCGGTTTTCGCGTCTTTGCGCGTTCCGGTTTCCATCGGGTGGTTCATCAGCACTTTGACGTCGGCGACGTCGCCTGCCATGGTGGCACGGATGCGCATGGGTTCAGCCATTTGGCTTTCCTTTCCTGAATATGAATGGT